>JAMOLY010000178.1 GCA_027068835.1 Thiomicrorhabdus sp.
TCAAAACTCCACACCGTTTAAAGTTTATTTTCAAGTTTTTCAAATTTCAAAACCCCGTCAAACGGCAATAAATGATAGTTTAAAACCCTATTTAAAGATTTCAAACTCGTTTTGAGATCATTTCTTGGGTTTTGTCGCTTGCCTCCCACTTGCAATTTCAAAAACCATTCGAGCATATAAAGGCCTGTTAGTGCCGTACCGCGTCTTCCTGTTATTTATCATCTAAGGAAGCTCCCTCATGATCGAACGCAAAGCCCTAGTATCAAAACTATTTGCTCGCATTGACCTTACCAATACCAGCATCAACATCAAATTTCATCAGACGCAAATGTATGAGGGGTCTAAACTCAAATTATCATTGGCCATACCCACCAACAAATCAATCTTGATCCCAAACTCATCAACACCATCACCCAAACGCATTATTGGTTTAATCTCTTAAAAAGCGGTAATGTAAATTCAATCATGCAGATTGCCATTAAAGCCAAAAAAGACCCTGGCGAAGTCAGTCGATTACTTCCCCTTGCATTCCTTGCTCCAAGTATCGTCAAATCAATCCTCACAGGTACCCAACCTATCAGCTTAACCAACAACGAGCTTATACGTTTAGCGCCAACCCTCCCGTTGGAGTGGAAACAACAGCAAAGCTTATTAGGCTTTGATCAGTAAACCTGACGAAAACCCTCAAACAAACTCAACCAAAACCAGCAACAGTCCACTCGTTCGGACACCAAAATGGCCAACAGAGACGTTTTGAAGAAACGACCATAAAATCAACGATTTTTACAGAAAAGCCCAGTCTCTACACCACCAATACCCAGCTAACTACCTGATATATCGACATAAAATCATAGCACTCGAATGTAGCTGGTTTGTAGGGGGAAGTTTGGTGGGCCCGGCTGGACTCGAACCAGCGACCGGACGGTTATGAGCCGTCAGCTCTAACCAACTGAGCTACAGGCCCACCTTACGAAGGGCTATAACTTAAAATTTGTGCCATGCCAAACAAATCATGCGCAAATCTGCAAAATATCTGACACACTGTTACCAAATAACGCGCTAAAATAGCGACTAAACTAAATTTACTCAACCTGCTTTGCTAATCGGAAATACAATGAACAAAAATTTATTTAAACTCACCGCCATTCCTTTCGTTGCTTTTTGCAGCACCTTCGCGTTGACCCCTGCAATATCGCAAACCACGAGCCCAACCAAAAACTTTCCACGAACCCTCACCCTAACGGGCATCGGCGAAGTGCGTGCAACACCAGACATGGCTGTCATTCAAATTGGCGTTGTACGCCAAGCAAACACCGCGCGCAAAGCTGTGACCCTTAACAATATTGCGATGCAAAAAATTGTTGATGTTGTTACCAAAGCAGGCATTGAAAACAAAGACATCCAAACCTCAAATTTTTCCGTACAACCAAAGTACCTTTATCCAGCACGAACAAAAACCGCCCCACAAAAATCACCAAGAATTATCGGGTATACTGTTTCCAACAATTTAGCTATTACCATCCGCAACCTCCCAAAACTTGGAAAAATTCTTGACCAAGTTGTCTCTGCTGGCGCCAATAATATTGGCGGTATCAGATTTTCTATTCAGAACCTTGAACCATTAAAAAACGCGGCTCGACGCACCGCCATGCACAACGCCATCGCCAAAGCAAAAT
>JAMOLY010000179.1 GCA_027068835.1 Thiomicrorhabdus sp.
GCAAAGTATAAAACTAAAATATGGTTATACCGTGAGCTATCCTGAAGATAAAATAATACCCAGTCTAGCCCGAACCCCCAGATAGAAATGCGAATTAGAGTGCAAGCAATTGATGTGCATAGTGAGCTCAAAAAAGACAATATCACCTTATTGGTGATGCGTTCTTTTTTGAGTTTACTAGGCGCGTCAAGGGTTTGTGCTATAAACGTATTTTCTATCTAGGGATTCGAGCCTTCTAGGGAGGAACTAGAATCCTAACACTATTTTAGGCTCAAAAGTTCCTTCTGAGCTTTCGTCATTTTTTTAATCTCTACTTCACGTTTAGAAGCGCTACTTCGATCCAGTGCTTTTTCTGAATAGGCCAACCGACAAGGTTGGCGTACTCTGGTATATTTTGCCCCCCCGACTAAATCGCCATTATGTTGTTTAAGGCGTTTTTCTAGGTTAGTTGTAATGCCACAGTAAAGTGATTGATCGGCACAGCGTAATAGGTATACAAACCAAGCTGTCGATAGGGGGGGGGATTTTTTTAAAGGTTGTTCGCTAGACTTCATTTCCTTGTCGCACCCAATGCCCTGATTTTCCACCCTTTTTTTCAAGCAGTTGCACTTGGTTAATGACCATGCCTTTGTCCACGGCTTTGCACATATCATACAAGGTTAATGCGGCGGCGGTAGCGGCCATTAAGGCTTCCATTTCAACGCCTGTTTGCCCCACTAACTTACAAATCGCCACAATTTCAATGCAGTTATCGTTCCAGTTAACATTTAATTCTACTTTGACCGAAGTCAGCATAAGGGGGTGACACATGGGAATAATGTCGGGTGTACGTTTTGCTGCCATAATGCCCGCAATGCGTGCCGTTGCCAACACATCGCCCTTTTTATGCTTACCATCGGCAATCAGTTGCAAGGTTTCTGGCAACATATAAATCACCGCCATCGCTCGGGCTTCTCGTTGCGTGTGTGCCTTATGACTAACATCCACCATCACGACTTTTCCCTTAGAATCAAGGTGTGTTAGGGGGGGGGGGGGGGGATTATTTTCTGCTGTCATGATGTCATCTCATTAAAGGCGTAATAGGCCACTAAATCACCTTTTTCAATGGTCGAATCTTCAGGAATCACGGCCAAACCCTCTGCCCAAACGGTTGAGGTTAATACGCCCGACCCTTGGTTGGGAAACAAGTTTACAACCGTCTCTTGCCCACAGCTTTCAAGCTGTGCACGAACAAAATCTCGTCTAAAGCCTTTTTTAGACCAATCAAAATTCGCTTTTAACCAAAGAGGCGTTAAACGTACCTTTTGCTGCCCTTGCATTTTCAATAAAAACGGACGTGCAAAAAGATTAAAGGTTGAAAAGGCGGACACAGGATTGCCCGGTAATCCAATAAACGGTTTACCTGCGACCTCGCCATAAGCAAGCGGTTTACCCGGCTTCATTTTAACTTTCCACAAATCTAAATGCCCAACTTGCTCAACGGCGGGTTTAATATGGTCTTCATCACCCACCGACACACCACCAGTGGTGATGACCACGTCGGCAACGGAAGCGGCTTGTTTGAGCGCCACAATAGTGGCCTCTAAGGTATCAGGTACACGCCCTAAATCAATCAGCTCAAAGCCTAAGCGCGGTACTAAACCCGCTAAGATATAACGATTTGCATTGTAAATTTTACCTGCTTTCGCTTGCTCACCTGGCTCTAGTAACTCATCGCCCGTGGTAAACGTGGCAATGGTGAGCGGTTGATATACCTCAACCTCTGCAATACCTATTGAGGTAATCAAGCCTAGGTCTTGTGCTCGTAACTTATGCCCTTTGGATAAGACCACCGCGCCTCGGGCAATGTCCTCTCCAATATGGCGTACATTTTGTGACGACTGGAAGGAGGTCACAGAAAATTTTACCCCCCCCTCAATTTCGGTTGCTTCTTCTTGCATAATGACTGAATCAGCCCCTTCGGGCATCGCCGCACCTGTAAAAATTCTGGCGACAGTTCCTTGCTCCAAGGGCTGTCCAATCATGCCCGCAGCAATGCACTGGCTGATGGTAAAGACCTTACCTGCTTTGATCTCATGGGCATCGTTTGCGCAGACGGCATAGCCATCCATCATACTATTGTGATGTGGGGGAACATTGAGTGCTGAGGTGATGTTTTGCGCGAGTACGCGTCCCAAAGCGTGTGTAATGGAGACACGTTCAGTTTGAGTAGTTAAAACGGCTTTAGACAGTAAAATATCTAACGCTTCATCAAATGTTTTCATGTAATGTTTTGACTCCTTAAAAGGGTATTAAATGTCCCAACGCTGCTTTGCTTCGGCATCACTGACACGTGAATCCACCCAACGAACCTCGCCATTGGGCAGGGTCTCTTTTTTCCAAAAAGGGGCGTTGGTTTTAAGAAAATCCATAATAAAGTGCGCCGCATGAAAAGCACTCTCTCGATGCTGACTGGCAACGGCGACCAAGACAATTTGATCCGTTGGGTGGAGTTTTCCAATACGGTGAATAATCAAACTGGCCTCTAACGACCAACGTTGGTGTGCTTCCAAACGAATTTTTTCGAGCGCCTTTTCCGTCATATTCGGATAGTGCTCCAGCTCTAAAATAGAAACGTCATCGCCTTCATTGATGTCCCGTACGGTGCCCACAAAAGAGACCACGGCACCGATGTTTTTGTGGCCTTGGCGTAACTGGGTAATTTCCGCCGTTAAATCAAAATCGGCTTGCTGGACTTTAACGAAAGGAAGTTCAGATTGATGCTCACGGTGATTCAAATATTACCCCCCTGTAACGGGAGGAAAAAAGGCCACTTCATCCCCTGATTTTAAGCATGTTTCACGTGAAGCAATGTCATGATTTACCGCAATTTGTAGGTTTTTATTATCGAACAATACCGTTTTCCAATTTTCGCCACGCACGGCCAACTCAGACAGTAATTCCGAAACGGTATCATAGCTAGCTGGCAAGCACTCTTCGGCTTGCCCAAGCTGTTCTCTAAAGCTTGCAAAGTATAAAATATGAATCCTATTATCCGCCAATACGTTATCCACTTATTTTATCCACCTAGCTCAACCATCTGTCTAAATTCGATATTATGCACATTTTCAGTAAAAAAGTGACGCTCTGGCTTTTTAAGAATGGCTTCGGTAATTAATTGCTGCAATGCGTCATCGGTAATACCTGCTCGCAAAGGGGTTCTTAAATCCACGGAATCCTCTTGACCTAAGCACAACGCCAGTACGCCTTTTGCGGTCAGTCGAACACGATTACAGCTTTCACAAAAATGCTGTGAGACGGCAGAAATGACCCCAATGCGTGTATTTGTTCCAGCGATCTTAAAGTTTTTAGAGGGGCCGTCGTGCGTTTTGCCCGTTGAAGGAATTAAATCGGTTCCAACGTGTTTTTTAATGCGCTTTAAAATTTTATCCGCTGGATAATGTTGATCCATCATACTCACGCCTGCCGCACCAATGGGCATGGTTTCAATAAAACGAACTTCCACCCCTTTGGCCAAACCGTAATCTACCATCGCCTCAATTTCATCGTCATTGGTGCCTTTCATTACCACCATATTAAATTTAACGGGCGTCAGGCCAACCTCTAACGCTTTATCTACTCCCGCTAATACTTTAGTTAAGTCGCCACCGCGGGTAATAAGGTTAAAACGCTTGGGTTTCAGTGAGTCAATCGAGACATTAACGCGGCTGATACCCGCTTGTTTTAACGCTTCTGCCTCTCGTACCAAATGGTGCGCGTTGGTTGACAGTGAAATGTCTTCTAGGCCATCAAAGGCCGCTATTTTTTCAACCAAAGAGGCTAAATTTTTACGCACTAAAGGCTCGCCCCCTGTGAGTCTAATTTTGGCAACACCAAGGTTCACAAAGGCTTCAATAATTCGCGCTAACTCATCGTAAGAGAGGTATTCGGTGTGCCGCCCTTCAGGGTGTACTCCTTGTTCAGGCATACAGTAATCACAGCGATAGTTGCATTTATCGGTGACTGAGACACGCACGTATTCAATTTTACGACCAAAGGGATCTATTAATGATATTTGCATGTTGCCTAGCCTTAGCAGAAGTTAAATTTCTTCCTAAAAAATGTAACGAAGAAAAGTCAATTTTACCCTAAAAACACATTAGAATTCAATTATTTGAATGAGTCCAGCACCCATAAAAAACCCGCATTAAGTGCGGGTTTTTGGGTTCAAATATTAAATGACAGAACGATTACATTCCAGCATGACCCACACCGGGTTTGTCTTCGTGCAAACGTTGCGGCACATTGTATTGCGGTGTGCCATCTGGCAACTTACGTGCTTGACGGTATTTATTAGGATCACCTGTTCCATCCCAGCCCACTTGAGTATCAGGGCAGTTTGTCATACAACGCTCATTATGAATCACAGGACGGTGATCGCAAAACCAATTGCCTTGGTTTGGCATGTATTTATTCACTTTCATTAAGACTTCAGAGTTAAAGAAAGTGTCGTCATCCAGCTCAGTGCCTTCATCGTCCATCACAAGGTAGTTAGACTGTAAAATATAGCCTGTCATACCCAAATAACCAGCATCGCCAATATAGGGTGCATTCGGCGTCCAGAAAGGCATGGTACGACGGATATAATCAAACAGCGTTACCGCATACGGCCAGTAATTTCCTACCGACTTCATCGGTGCAGGATCAGTAAAGCCAGAGGTGACCAAATCTTCTTCAACCGCTAATGCCAAATACCCTTTGGCACCTTCACCAAATTCGCCGTGACACATGGCACAAAATTGAACGTAAACTTTTGCCCCCTCTTCAATCGTCATTCCCACCGAAGGATCTGGTAATCCTTTACCGTCTCCATCTACAGAAATGTTCCACTTTTCAAGCGCAGATTCTGCAATGGGCGTACCAAAACCACGGGCGACAAACGTGTCGTCATTAAAGTAGTTTTTGGCGGCACTTTCATGCACTTCAACAAACGCCTTAGGCACTTTACACTGTGCATTCCCGTGGTTTCCGCCATCAATGCTGTCGTCCACTTCAAAAGAGTAAGGATTTTGTGGATCAAGTTTTCCGACCATGCCATCGCGGCCGTGCGTTGCGTCGGCACCGAGTATGGCTTCTATCACGGATTTATCTAAATATTTACCGTCGGCATTTTTAATAATTTCAGCATAATTTGCGGCGTACTTTCCATCAATTTTTGCCGCCCCACTGGCATTATCATCTGAATTTCCCGACATCGCAAATGCCGACCCTGAAAATAGCGCTGCAACCGAAACTGCAACAATCGTTTGTTTAGTATTGTACATTTTCGACCAAGCCTCCACTTTTTCCATCTTCCCAAGAATGAACACGCCATGTCACCATCGCAGTACGGTGATACACGTTGTTCGTTCCTTCTAATTTTCGCATTTGCGGCATAGGGGGTTGAACATAGCCTGTTTCATCCGTCACTCGGCTCATTAAGAAGGCTTCGGAACCGTCCCAATCCCATTCAAGTTCAAAGCGAGTCCATGCTTTATCCAATACCACCGAGGTAAAGTGGGCTTCTTTCCAGTTTTTCCCCCCGTCGGTTGAAATATCCACATGTGCGACTTTACCGCGACCTGACCATGCCAACCCTCGAATATAGTATTTCCCTGGGCCTTGCATTTTAAAATCAGGAGAGGGATAGGTAATAACCGAGTTGGCTTCCATGTACCAAGAGAAACGCTGTGCAGTACCATCTGGCATCAACTCAGTATACTTAGAAGTCTCTTCTCGATGTTGCAATGGCACATCGTGCACCATAATACGACGAAGGTATTTAATCCACATATTGGCTTCACAGCCTGGAACAACTAATCGAATAGGATACCCTTGCTCTCGGCGTAACGCTTCTCCATTTTGCGCATAGGCCACAAAACAGTCATCCATCGCCAGTTCAACAGGTAAAGAGCGTGACATACCCGAGGCATCCGCACCTTCAGGAATAATCCACTTCCCTTCGGGTTTAATGCCCGCTTCTTTTAATAGGTCAGATAAACGAACACCCGTGTACTCCACACAAGACATCATGCCGTGTGTCCATTGTACCGAGTTAAGCTGAATTCCTTTCCACTCTAATGCGCCATTGGCAGGACATTCAACAAAATGAATACGAGAAATGGAAGGAAAACGTTTAAGGTCGTCCATGGTAAAAATCAACGGACGTTCAACCAAACCGTGAATCACTAGTCGGTGATCGTCAGGGTTAATGGTTGGAACCCCACCATGAAAACGTTCAAAATGCAGGCCATTTGGCGTGATAATACCGTGCAGTTGATGAATAGGCGACATGGTAATTGAGGCCATTGAATCAGGCGTTAACCATTCTAAAGTACGGCGTTGCACCTCCTTTTCAAACGGAGAGGGCATACCATAAGGGTATTTTCTCACGCCAAATCCCAGTGATTTTCGTGCGGCACCATCTTGCAAAACATCCGTTAACTCGGTTTTACCCGCATAAGAAGCAACCGCTTTTTGAGGGTCAAACCCACCCGAAGCCTGAGCCGATTGTGTAAACACAACCCCGCCAGCGACCGCCGCACTGCCTTTTAAAAAAGCACGTCGGCCTTGGTTACGACTCTCTTCCGTCTGTAACGCAACCTTCTCTTCCACTTTATCTGTCATTTATTTTGCTCCTTAGTAAGGGGTCTTTGAATAACGCTTGTAGCCCAATTACGTTCATCAACTGTTCAAAGTCTAACGATAACTTATGGTAACCAATCATAAACGTTAACACCAAACGACTTCAACCCTAAAGTGCATTAAAAATTAGAACTTGCTTATATAATTTTTTTATAACAAGAGCCGTTAATTTTATCCCCCCCTAACGCACGGGGATAAGGCACACTATGTAGTGTATCAATTAAATAAAACCCCCTATTTTTATCAAACCATTCCGTAAATAAAAATCGTACGCAGAGTTCTTTATTTTTACCCAGCAGGCGCGTATCATTCAGAGCATCATCAAACTTTTCAATGAGGTATCTTCCCATGCTCGATCGTCAATACCCAATTACACGTATGCGCCGTATGCGTAAAGATGAATTTTCTCGTCGTTTAATGCGTGAAAATACCCTAACGGCTAACGACCTAATTTTACCGTTGTTTGTGATTGAGGGTGAAAACCAGCGTGAATCCATCAACTCCATGCCCGGTGTTGAACGCTTGAGCATTGACCTACTCGTTGCCGAAGCCAAAGAGGTTCAAGCTCTGGGCATTCCCATGATCGCCCTGTTTCCCGTCACACCCGACGATATCAAAACACTCGATGCCTGTGAAGCCTATAATCCAGATGGATTAGCCCAGCGTGCGGTCAGAGCTATTAAAGAGGCCTGCCCAAATTTAGGTGTGATGACCGATGTGGCTTTAGACCCCTTTACCACCCACGGACAAGATGGCATTATTGATGAAACGGGCTATGTGCTCAATGACGACACCATTGATGCGCTCATGAAACAAGCCCTCTCTCATGCGCAGGCGGGCGCTGATGTATTGGGGCCATCCGATATGATGGACGGTCGCATCATTGAAATTCGTGAAATGCTGGAAGACCATGGCTTTGTGAATACCCGTATCATCGCCTATTCGGCCAAATATGCCTCCGCCTACTACGGCCCTTTTCGAGATGCCGTCGGTTCAGCAAGCAATCTAGGAAAAGGTGGTAAAGAGACCTATCAAATGGATCCTGCCAATCGCAATGAAGCCCTTCACGAAGTACGCTTAGACCTCAATGAAGGGGCAGACATGGTCATGGTTAAACCAGGGATTCCCTATTTAGACATTGTGCGAGACATTAAAAATGAGTTTAAAGCCCCCACCTACGTTTATCACGTAAGCGGCGAGTACGCAATGCTAAAAGCGGCGGCTTTAAATGGTTGGATCGATGAAAAATCGGTGGTGCTTGAAACCTTGCTCAGCTGTAAACGCGCAGGGGCGGATGGCATCTTAACCTACTACGCCAAAGTGGCCGCCATCTGGCTAAAAGAGCAACAATAAGATGACTGATCTATACGCAGTGGTCGGTGATCCCATCGCCCACTCAAAATCCCCATTGATTCACCGCTTATTTGCCGAACAGACGCAGCAAGACTTGCTCTATGAGGCGATTCGAATAGATACCGACGGCACAACGTTTGAGTACGCCATGGAGGATTTAAAAAACCGAGGGTACAAAGGCATTAATATTACCGTACCCTTTAAACTCAATGCATTTGAATACGCCGATCAACTATCACCGCGTG
>JAMOLY010000180.1 GCA_027068835.1 Thiomicrorhabdus sp.
AAAATGGTTATGGACTTACAATAACGAACGACCTCATTCAGCGATTGGTGGTGTGCCACCAAGATACAAGCTGGAAAAGGTTTAATCTTCTACTTTTAACTTCGGTTATAAATGGGGGGATTACATAATCAAACGTTCTGTTCCCATTAGTTCTTCATAGGTTTCACGAGGGCGAATGAGCCATGATTGCTTGCCTTGCACCATCACTTCTGCGGCTCTTGGGCGGCTATTGTAGTTAGAACTCATGGTAAACCCGTAAGCCCCTGATGATTTAACTGCTAATAGGTCACCTGCTTTTAAGTTTAAATGGCGCTCTTTGCCTAAAAAATCACCTGTTTCACAAACAGGGCCTACAATGTCCCATGTGGCTTTCATGCCATCTGTTCTTGGGGTGACGGGTACAATCTCTTGGTAGGCTTGGTACAGTGCTGGGCGAATGAGGTCGTTCATGCCTGCATCAATGATGGCAAAATTTTTATGTTCGGTAGGTTTTAAATATTCCACCTCGGTGAGTAATACGCCAGCATTACCTGCAATAGCGCGTCCTGGTTCAATAATAATTTCAACCTTTTCATCATTGAGCGTTTCAATGAGTGCTTGAATATAAGCCGCAATGGCTGGTGGAGTCTCATCGGTGTATTGAATACCAAGTCCGCCTCCAAGGTCAAGATGGTGAATATCAATGCCCATGTTGGACAACGACTTTTTTAAGGTTAATACTCGTTTAAGCGCATCAATAAAAGGGCTGATCTCGGTAAGCTGAGAACCAATATGGCAATCAATCCCAATGGGGTTTATGTGTGAGAGGGCGCATGCATCGGCATACAGCTCGGGAGCGGTATTAATATCGACTCCAAATTTGTTGTCTTTTAGCCCTGTGGAGATATAAGGATGAGTTTGTGCATCCACATCGGGGTTTACGCGAATGGAGATGTCGGCAATTAAATCTAAAGATTGGGCAACGCTTTGAATACGATCCAGCTCGGCGTGAGATTCGATATTAAAGCACCGAATGCCCACTTCCAATGCTCGGCGAATCTCTACCGTTTGTTTGCATACGCCGGAAAATACCACTTTTTTAGGGTCACCGCCCGCCCGCAGTACACGTTCTAGCTCACCTTGTGACACAATATCAAACCCCGATCCTAATTTAGCCAGTACATTTAATACGGCTAAATTTGAGTTGGTTTTAACCGCATAGCACACTAAGTGTGGCTGTGTTTTAAAGGCTTGATTAAACGCATGCCAACGATTTTCAAGCTCTGTTTTTGAGTAAACAAATAACGGTGTGCCATACGATTTTGCTAAGGTTTCGAGTGAAACTTGTTCGGCATGCAGTGTATTATTGCGTGCTTGAAAAGGGTGAGTGGTCTCTTGAGTCATTTTGAATCCTTATCGCTTTCTGACTTTGTAATATTTTGATTTTCGATGTCTTGGGCAGTCGCCGCTTCGGGTAGGCTTAAGTTATTCTTTTTACCACAGCCTGTACTGAGCAGAATCGTTAAGATTAAAAGCGCACCTAAATAAAAGGATGAGTTGGTTTTCATAATAAGGGAACTTCATTGTAAAATGAGGAATATTTTATCAGAAACGAGAGGGTTGTTATGCAAGAAGAAAGACGATTCGATGAGCCAATTATTATTGAGCCAAAAGGGAAGGCCCGTTCGGCAGTGATTTGGTTGCATGGTTTAGGTGCCGACGGTGGCGATTTTGCGGGATTGGTTCCTCAACTAAATTTACCAGAGCAGCATGGTATTCGTTTTATTTTTCCACATGCGCCTGTTCAATCGGTGACCATTAATGGGGGGATGAAGATGCGCTCTTGGTATGATATTCGAAGTACTGATTTTGCGAATGATGTGGATAAAGAGGGGATTCGTGCGTCTTGCAATCAGGTGTACGATTTAATTCAAACGCAGCTAGACCAAGGCATCTCTGCGGATAAAATTGTATTGGCGGGTTTTTCACAGGGCGGATTGATTGCACTGCATGCGGGGTTAAATTATGAGTCTCGTTTGGCAGGAATTATGGCGTTATCGACCTATTGTCCGATGATTGAACCCTTTAGTCAGAGCCGAGATATTCCAATTTTTATGGCGCATGGTGAATTTGATGGGGTGATCCCTTTTTCTGTTGCACAGGCCTCTTGCGTTGCACTTGAGCACGCAGGGTATGCCGTTCAATGGCACGCTTATTCAATGGAGCATCAGGTTTGTGCACAAGAGATTGAGGATATTGTAAACTGGCTTGCATCTACTTTGTCTCTTGAGGAAGCGTGATGACAAACCAACAACAGTGCCAAGATTTTTGGCAAGCGCGTCGCAGTATTATACTCAGTACAATGAATTTAGAGGGAGTGTCTGAGACCAGTGTGACACCATTTATTGCAAATGATGAGGGATGTTTGTATGTTTTTATCAGTGAACTTGCCCAGCATACAAAAAACATTTTATCGTTACTGAATGCGTTGTCTGATGATTCAAATCAGAGTGATTGCCAGCGAATAAGCGGACTGATTATGGCGGACGAATCTGAAAATGAACAGGCGTTTGCACGAGAGCGTTTGACGTTGCAACTTTTACCGTCTGAAATTGTGAGAGAGTCGGAAATGTTTTCCATGTTAATGACACGCTTTGAGCAAACGTTTGGAGAGGTTATTCCCTTGTTGGTCAGCTTACCTGATTTTCATTTGATTCAATTAAAGGTGATTAAAGGCGGTTATGTAAAGGGTTTTGGCCAAGCGTTTACATTTGAGGGTTGCCCTTGCCACAACTTAGAGCCTGTGAGACGAGCATGACGGTAAGAAAGGGGGCTTATGTTTAGTTCGAGACGTTATTTCCGATACGATGTGGTGTTGCCAATGCACATGGAGTTCGTAGACCAATATGGAAAACAACTTGGCTTAGCGCGTAGCCAATTAATAAGTCGTGAAAATGAAGAACGATTGCAAGCAATAAATGTGTCGTTACAAGACTATTTGCAGCAACTTAATGAGGTTAGCGTCGCCGCATCTCATGTTTTTTCGGCACTTAATCGTCGATTGGATTTTATGTGGTGGATGCTGGATTTTATGATGGAATCAGACGATCCAACAGAGCAGTATGATTATCTATTACGTAAAAAGAAAGACGGGGAATCCATACGGCCAACGCATAAAAAAACCTCTGAGATAGGCCCTTTGATTGTTGGGTTGTATGATGCACTTGAGGATTATGTGGTTGAATTAAATGCGATTATGAAAACGGGTCTTGAAGAGGGGGCTTTTAGCTATCAAGGATTGTCTCAGGCTCGGTTTGATGATAAGCAGTATATCGCCAATTTGAACGAGTTGGCCAAGTCGGGTGTTTTGCCTGCCAAAATATTGCAACTTATGGTGGAGAAAATCAACTTACAAGCAGGGGTATTAGAGCAGCTTAAAGCGGCTTATCGCAAAACGTCAAGTTCGGAGGACTGGAAGCACTACCAAATCAATTTAAGTCCAAAAGGGTTTAGTTTTTTAACCAATGATGCGTTTGAAATTTTCTCTAACATGGATGTCTATATGGAGATTAATGAAGACACGATTATTTGCCGTGGAAAGGTTTTGTCACAAGAATTGGTAGAGAGTGAGTTGCTGGATACAAGGGTAAGCATTGAGTTTGATTTACTCACTGGTGAGCAAGAGCAAAAAATTACACGTTTTATTCAACATAATGAGCTTAAAGAGAGTATGCAACAAGTTCCCGAACCTTATGTTCCTCTTTTAAACGCGTAATGATTTTTGGCGGTCAAGAGCTTTTATCATTTACCGCGAGCTTGTTTGCGTCTTAAATTTTGCTGTTGTACGAGCAGTGCTTTTTTTATCCAAGCGGCCATTTGGTGGTGTTCATGAATGAGGGCCTGATATAAAACGGGCGCGGGCTTATTGGGCAGTCCATAGGCGGACGAGGCGATTTCAATGAGTTTATTAATATAAACATTAGGAAAACCCAGCTCCAGTTCAAAATAGCTTACTTTGGTTAAAATGGCGGCATTTAAAGCCGTTTGCCATTGTGAGTGTGACAGTTGAAAGTCTTCATATAAAAAATGACATGTCGGGTCTTTACGCATGTTAAGCATCACTTTTAAGCTGGCCACTCGAATTAAGGCCATGGCAGGATCCCTAAGCGCTAAGGGTAAGTGATTAATAAAACTGGGGTCAACATTATGACTGCTTCCAAGCACTGACACTGAGCTTCTCCTTTTAAATGATTACCCGAATTCACCTTTCTATCTGCGGATTAGGGTATTAATGTTATAACACGATATCCATGCACTCTTCCACTTCGTGCTTTTGAATTTCTTGCTGTAAAAATGATTGATCATGTCCGCTCGGAAACTCGAAATTAATGGCGATGCGCTCTTGGAACTCTTGAACGGTTCGAAACCCGACAATGGTGCCATTAAAAGAGAGGAGCTTATTTTCGGCTTCAAAATAGAGAAATGCATCCACCTTCGTGTACAGTCTAAACCCTTTGCTCATAAAGACTGCAACGCCTCCAGCACTGACATTAGAGACTTTGATTGGCCACTCTTTGGGAAACTGTTTTAAATAATTGTCATCATTAATGCGTTGATAAACCGCAAGATAGGTTTCCATGAAGGTGGTAAAGTGCAGCAACGCTTGAATGAGGGGGATTTTTTGCAATTTTGGGTTTTCAAAAGTCAAAAGGAATTCATCAATTTTAAATCCTGTCGGCAGTCGTTCTCGAATAAAAAAGTGTGATGGGGTTGAATGCTCAATACTTTCTATTAGGTATTCAAGATACGTTAAGTACTTTTGTTCAATCATTTTAATGTAGCTAAAGGTTTTGGGTGAGCTTGCTTTTAAAGGTGCGGCTTGCTTAAATCCTTTTTGACGTTCTTTTAATTGCACCCAGTAAGTTAAGTCCGATTTTGGGCTTTTTCCATTGCTGATATCTTTTAAACAGTTGCCAAAAAACTCCACCCCTTCAATCATTTCGATAAAGATGGTTTTAAGCAGTGGGTCGCTGGTTTGGGTTTTTTCAATGGCGATCAGTATTAGGTTTTTTTTGGTTTCGATGAGTTTGAGCGTGCTTTCAGGAAAATAGTTGGCACCTGTGGCATAAATTTCGCGGTCTCTAATGGGAGAGCTGGGCGTAATAAAATAGCGAATAGGCATGTCTACACGATGAAAGCGTCGACCATTTCCTTTGTTTAGCATAGTAGTCAATTCCTGAATGCTTTTATGAATATTTTAAGTTTGAATGGCGCTTTTTGAAATAAGCAAAAATAAGGCCTAAAATTATTCATGAGAGGGGGGGGGAATAATTGCATGTATTTTTTGCAGTAGTTTAGGCAGTGCGCCACTGTGTTTTTGAACGCTTTGGTAGGCGTTTCCGCCTAATTTTTGTTGGGTGTCGGGTGATTTGATTAGATGCATTAACTGCTTGCTTAATGCGTTGGGTGTTGGCGTAATCGTGAGTGCGCCATCTTTGGCAAAGGTTTCAAACAGCGCTTGTAAGTTACTGTAAAAAGGACCTGATAGCACGGGTTTTTTAAGGGCAGCAGGTTCTAAAATATTGTGCCCTCCAAACGGTACAAGGCTGCCACCAATAAAGGCCGCATTGCAACTGGCAAACCAGAGCATAAGCTCTCCCATACTGTCGGCAAGATAAACTTGCGTCTTTGTGGTAATCGGTTGGTTTTGGCTGTGTCGTGCAAAAGAGAGGTTTGATTTGGCTATTTGTTGCGCGACAGATTCAAATCGTTCGGCATGTCTGGGCACAATGATTAGCAAGGGGGGGGGGATATTTTTAGGCAGAGCATCCATGAGTTGTTGGTGTGCTTGCAGTAACAGTTGTTCTTCAGACGGTTGATTGCCGTCTGGGTGAGCATGGGTGCTGGCGGCAACCCAAATAAAACGGTTGTTCAGTTGGTGGCTGCTTTTCCACGCGTGTGCTTGTTGCTCAATATTGGAAGGTAGCTCAAGATCAAACTTAAGGTTGCCTAAGGTTTTGATTTTATCTGGAGCTGCGCCAAGCTTTTGAAAGTATTCGCTGTCAATGGAAAATTGCGTGGCAATAAACTGTGTTTGATTGAGTGCGTTTTTAATTACTCCCCCCCCCCACTTTTGGTAAGCCAAAAATGACTTCTCTTTAAGGCGAGCGTTAATCAAAATAATGGGGATGTTACGTTCGACACACGCTTGATAGAGGTTGGGCCAAATTTCTGTTTCGACCATAATGACTAATTTAGGTTGTATTTGCGTGAGAAAGCGGTTGACCGCAAACGGGTAGTCGTATGGAATCATTTGATGCTGAATTTCAACGGGTGAAAATTGCAACGCTTGCAGAGCACCTTGTGTTGAACCGTTGGTGACCGTAAGAGGTAACGTTGGGTATTGTTGTTTCAGTTGGGTCAGCAGTGGAAAAATAGAGCGGGTCTCTCCTACAGAGACGGCATGAATCCAGATGCCGTTCTTTTGAAAAGAGGTTGGATTAAATCCAAATCGTGCTCGAAAACAGTAGGGTATTTTTGGTTGTTTTTTACATCGCTTCCAGCCTTGGTAGGCCACTAAAGGTAAGGCTAAGGAGGTTAGGAGGCGATAGGTAAATAGGTTCACAAGATGCGCTTACCCGTTTAAATCGTATATTTGAATAATGCCGACAATGCTACTTTGTTCCGCCCCTTCAACCAGTAAAGTCGTGATTTTATGCGCGTTCATTAACTCTTCGGCCTCGGTTAAACGCGCCTCGCCAGAGATGGTTTTGGGGTTGTGTCCCATAATCTCTTTGGCGGTTAATGCCATAAATTGAGCGGCATCGCTCTCCATGTGACGACGTAAATCGCCATCGGTGATGATCCCTTTTCCTTGATCGACAATACACAGCCCTAAGCGCCCTTCATTCATGGCATGAATCACCTCTTTCATGGGGGCATCGCCAGAAATAAACGGCAGGTTTTTGTGTTTCATCTCATGTTTAACACGCGTAAGCAACTTTCTACCTAAGCTACCACCGGGGTGAAATCGTGCAAAGTCATGCGGTTGAAAGCTACGTGCTTCCATTAACGCAACGGCCAGTGCATCCCCCATCACCAAGGTGGCGGTGGTGGAGGAGGTCGGAGCAAGTTGATGAGGACACGCCTCTTTAGGTACAGAAATATTGAGGTGAAAGTTGGCATTTTGCGCCAAGGTAGAACTTGGATTGTTGGTCATCGCAATGACGATATTACCATTGTCTTTTAAAAACGGCATGAGGCGAATCACCTCTTCGGTTTCCCCTGAGTTGGAGAGAGCTAAAAAGACATCCTCTGGCGAGACCATCCCTAGATCGCCATGAAAGGCTTCGCCCGGGTGCATAAAAAAGCAAGGCGTTCCTGTACTGGCAAAGGTCGCCATAATCTTTGTTCCAATGAGTCCCGATTTTCCCATGCCACAAATCACCACGCGACCTTGGGTGTTGAGAATGGCTTGAACGCTGTGGTTAAAGTCCTCTGTCAATTGTGACGAGAGGTTGGCGATGGCCTCGGCTTCAATAGTAAACACCTCTTTTGCGGTGGTTTGATAGTCGGTTGTTGGGGTTGATGACATGGCGAAACCTTTAAAATGAGTAAGCAAAGTGTAGGCTGTGAAAATCCGTACCAGGGTTGGGCATCTCAATACCTGCATTGGATATGTGCAGGTAACGGTAGCTTACCTCAAGCTGTTTATGTTTAATACCTAAGCCAAAAATACTGCCAAATTGGAACTGGGTGGACTTGTATTCGTTTTCAATGACGATGTTGCTTAATAAGTAAGGGCCACCCCCCATTTCGATAAAGGGGGTAAATTTCATGTGTTTAGGTTGGTAGTAAAACACAGGCGTAATACCCAAAATATATCCTTCACTGTTTTGAGGCTTGTCTAACGTAGACCACCATTTTTGCAAACTGCCTTCAAGTCGTCCGACCACTTGCCAAGACTCGGTATCATAAACAGGCTCCTTCCAATCGGCACCTAGGCTAATACGTGATTGCTCGGTGGTTCGATCTGCGCCAATATCCATGCTAAATGTTAGCGCATCGGTGTTTATGTTGGGCTCAAATGAGCAGGGTGCTTTGCCTTGATAGCAGGCAAGCCCAAAGGAACCCAGCGCCCCTAAAATGGCAAACGACATTAGGTCATTGTTCTCTTGTTTTGCTTGAACAGGGGGGGGAGAAAACAGGCTTAATATAAATGCGATGCTGATAGCAGTGAAAAAGAGGGCTTTTGAAGCGACCATGTGCTGTAATCCTGATAAAATAGTGCGATTATTTTAATCGAAATGACCTCTTGATGGGAACTGAATTGGTATGAACGCCTATGCATGATTTTTCACAGTCTAACATTTTAGTGGTGGGTGACGTAATGCTCGACCAATATTGGACGGGGCGAGCGGAGCGAATCTCACCTGAAGCGCCTGTTCCTGTTGTGAAAGTGGCCGATAAAGAGGTACGGGCAGGAGGGGCGGCCAACGTGGCGCTTAATATTGCGGCCTTGGGTGCGACGGCTCACTTAATTGGTGTGGTGGGAAAACAGGCCAGTGGAGCTATGGATGAACATGGTCAACAGCTCGAAAATATCATGACTCAAGCAGGCGTTGAGTGCACTTGGGCGTTATCGGACAGCGGTACGATTTGTAAATTACGGGTGCTCAGTCATCATCAACAGTTGATTCGAATGGATTTTGAACAGCCTGTGCCAGAACAGCCCGCACTGCAATTGGTTGATTATGTAAAAGCACAGGTGGCAAACTACGATGTACTGGTTATTTCAGATTACGCCAAAGGGGCATTGCAGTTTGTTGAACAGATGATTGAGGTTGCAAAATCACATCAAATTCCCGTATTGATTGACCCAAAAGGGCAAGACTTTTCTCGCTATCAAGGCGCAACACTGATTAAGCCCAATCAAAGTGAGTTTGAAGCCATTGTGGGTGAAGCGTCGAGTTCGGATGAGGTGGTGTTAAAAGCCAAAGACTTGATTAAAACGCTCGATTTAGACGCGCTGCTGGTCACACGAAGTGAACATGGCATGGCACTGGTCACGACAGAGTCACAGCCTTATCTGTTAAAAGCCCAAGCGCAAGAGGTGTTTGATGTGACGGGGGCGGGCGATACCGTTATGGCAGCACTGGCAACTGGTTTTTCCTCGGGCATGAGTTTGCAAAATGCGGTGCATTTAGCCAGTCAGGCCGCCAGCATTGTGGTACAAAAAGTGGGCACCTCAACGGTTTCTAAAGCGGAACTGGATGAGTCCATTAAAGCCTCCATGCGCCATCAAGGTTATGTGCCTATGAATGAAGATGAGTTGCTTGCGCTGGTGAATGAAGCAAAAAATCGTGGTGAGCGCGTGGTGATGACCAACGGCTGTTTTGACCTCTTGCACAGTGGGCATGTGCGTTATTTAAACGAAGCGGCTAAATTGGGTGAACGCTTGATTGTTGCGGTGAATTCAGACGAATCGGTGCAAATATTAAAGGGGGAAACCCGTCCCATAGTGCCGTTAAAAGGACGCATGGAATTGTTATCCGCATTAAGTTGTGTGGATTGGGTCGTTCCTTTTAGTGAAGAGACGCCAGAGCGGTTAATTTGCAAGCTTACCCCAGATGTTTTAGTGAAGGGAGGCGACTACCAACCCGAGGAGGTCGCGGGCGCACAATGCGTTTGGAAGGCGGGCGGACAGGTTGAAATATTGTCTTTTTGGGACGGGTACTCCACGTCCAATATGGTGGCTAAAATTAAAACGTCTGAAGCCTTAGAGAGTTTAAGCGAGCAAAAAGAGAAGACGACAGAATGAATATAGACTTCGAGCACGCCCTGCAAGAGCACCAAAAAGCCATTCAATCGGTATTAGAGCAGTCTGTAAAAATTGAGCGCATTGTCAATGAAATTACAACCGCCATTGCAGGGGGGGGGAAAGTGATTTGGCTAGGCAATGGCGGCAGTGCTGCCGATGCTCAGCATATGGCGGCGGAATTAATGGTACGCTATGTCAAAAACAGACAGCCCATCGCTTCCATTGCCTTAACGACAGACACTTCTATTTTAACGGCGCACAGCAACGATTACAGCTTTGATACCGTATTTTCACGTCAAATAGAGGGTTTGGCACAACCGCAAGATGTCGTTATTGGGTTGTCTACGTCAGGTGAAAGTATTAATGTGGTCAATGCTATTAAAGCTGCCAATCAAAAAGGCTGTTTTACCGTGGCGATGACAGGGGGGGGGGAGAATTTATTGTGCCAATTATCCAACCTCTGTTTAAGTGTGGCATCCAACGAGACGGCAAGAGTGCAAGAGGCACACAGTTTTGCAAGCCACTTGGTTTGTGAAGGGTTGGATGGGTTGTTTTCTTAACCTTTCTACTTGTTATGTGAATGAGAGAGGTAGTTGGCTTGTAGTTATATAGTTGGTACGTATAATAACCTATTTGTTTTTAATTGCTTTAACGTAAAAAGCCCCCTTTATAAAAGAGAATAAAATTATGTGCGGAATTGTTGGTGGTGTTGCAGAAAGAAATATAGTGCCTATTTTATTAGAGGGTTTGCGCCGTCTGGAATACCGTGGTTATGACTCGTCAGGCGTGGCGGTCTTAAACTGTCTTGGTGAGCCAGATTCTGAATATCCAACGTGCCAAATACAACGCCAGAGAGCGTTGGGTAAAATTAAAAACTTAGAACACAAAATCAGTCAAGAATCGAAAAAACTTTCAGGTAAAACAGGCATTGCGCATACTCGTTGGGCCACACATGGTGTGCCTTCTGAAAGTAATGCACACCCTCATATTTGCAATGAAAAAGTTGCGGTCGTGCACAATGGCATCATTGAAAATTATCAGTCGCTTAAAAACAAACAGTTAGAAGAAGGCTACCGGTTTACCTCTGAAACCGATACCGAAGTGGTTGCGCATGCCGTCCATTTTGAGCTTAAAAAAAATCAAGGTAACCTTTTAGACGCTGTCACACAGGCCGTTAAACAGTTTGAAGGGGCTTATGCTCTGGGTATTATTTCCATGGACAACCCAGACCTATTGATTGCCGCACGAAAAGGCAGTCCGTTAGTGATCGGAGTCGGAATCGGTGAGTACTTTATCGCCTCCGATGTCTCTGCTTTATTGCCAGTGACTCAAAATTTTATCTTTTTAGAAGAAGGGGACATTGCTCAAATTCAAAAAGATGCCTTGGTTATTTTTGATAAAAACGGCAATGAAGCGACTCGCCCAATTAAGGCGTCAAGTTTATCCGCCAATGCCGTCGAATTGGGTGAACATCGTCACTACATGCACAAAGAAATTTTTGAACAGCCACAAGCGGTGATGAATACCTTAGAGGGACGCATTACCAAAGATAATGTGCTGGTGTCTGCGTTTGGGCAGGACGCAGAAGTGATTTTTAAAGAAATTAAACAGGTTCAAATCATTGCTTGTGGAACCAGTTACCATTCAGGGCTGGTGGCTAAATATTGGTTTGAAGATATTTTAGACCTGCCTTGTCAGGTCGAAGTGGCCAGTGAATACCGTTACCGTAATCCCGTTATTCAATACAACACTCTTTTTGTTACCATAAGTCAATCAGGCGAAACCGCAGATACTTTAGCGGCGTTGCAACAAGTAAAACAGCTCGGGGGGGGGAAGAATATCCCCACCTTGTCTATTTGCAATGTGGCAGAATCGAGTTTAACCCGAGAATCGGACTTGGCGTTTTTAACCCATGCAGGGCCAGAGATAGGAGTGGCATCAACCAAGGCATTTACTACGCAACTGGTTGCGTTGGCACTGTTGATGGTTGCGATTGGAAAAACGCAACAAACCATGTCCGAAGAGCAAGAAAAAAATATTGTGCTTGGATTGCAAAAACTTCCAAGTTTGATTCAAAGTGCATTGGCACATGAAGAGACCATTAAAATCATTGCTCAAACGTTTGCGGATAAAGAAAGTGCGCTGTTTTTAGGACGAGGCACCATGTACCCCATTGCGATGGAGGGCGCTTTAAAATTGAAAGAGATCAGTTACATTCATGCCGAAGCTTATCCAGCAGGTGAATTAAAACATGGCCCATTGGCCTTGATTGACGAACAAATTCCCGTCGTAGCGATCGCTCCAATGGACGATATGATTGAAAAGCTCAAATCTAACCTGCAAGAAGTGAATGCGCGGGGGGGGCAAATGATTGTATTTGAAGACGAGCAATCAGGCATCAGTTCAGAAAAAGATTTTACCGTGGTGAAAACCACCTCCAACGTAGGGCGCATTACCGCACCGATCACTTTTAATATTCCATTGCAGCTGCTCAGTTATCATGTGGCATTAATTAAAGGCACGGATGTGGATCAACCCAGAAATTTGGCTAAGTCGGTGACTGTTGAGTAGGTCAAAATATTATTTGACTCTGTTAATCATGCTGTAGAGATCTTTTTGATTGTCAATCCGCGTTACACAGCCTAGCCATGAACCCAATCATAAGATTGGCTCATGGCTAGGCATTTTTTTTGTGTCTCATCTGGTGCACAAATAATCACTTTCCAAGATTCATTCGATTGAATATTGTTATTTTTTTGCGTTAACCAGTCGCTAAACAGTGTTTCCAGTGTCCCCTCAAAACAACCTGCAAACCCTTGTTGACTGGCAAGGCGGTTAGGGGTGTTCCAGTCTTCCAGCAGAGTACAAGCGCCGATGGCTTCGGGGGGGAGGTTGGGGGTCATTAGTCGAGCGGGTTTAGCTTTGAATGGAAAGGTGGTGTCGCTGTGTAAGAGTGCCAGTGTTTGAGTGTTGGGTTGCTGGCTGCGGAGTTTTGCGAGATAAAACAGGTTGGCCATGTGGCCTTCACTGCCTAATAAAATGACATGAGTGGCGGTTTGACAGGTTTTGACCATTGCTTGATGAGCGGGTGTGGCGGGTGTAACGTGTAAGCATTTAGGCGCGTTTTTGGGTAGAGGGTGTTGGCTTAACAGTTGCAGAGTGGCTTGTTGTTTCATGTGGTTTTGTTGAAATAAATACAGTGTATGGTCACTGTTTTCAAACCTAAATTGACACCCAAACTCAATGGTAGGGAAGGGGGGGGGAAGAAAATTCCCCTCCCCCTGTTTTTCGGAAAAAGATACATTGTTCAGTCTTACATTGAACAGCCAAAAACCACCCTCTTGTTCTTGTTGTGAGAGCTGTTTGATGGGGTAGTGCATGTCAACATCAGGTTGTGGTTGCATTGGTGAGCCGTTTGTTGCGATAAACGGGACGGCCTTGAAACAAGGTTTGTTCAATCGTCCCCATAAACTCCCACCCTTTAAAGGGGGTATTTTTACCTTCGCTAATCATTTTTTCAGGTTCAAGCGTCCAATAACCGTTGGGGTCTAAAATGCATAAATCGGCCGACTGATTGTCTTTAAGACTGCCTGTTTGAATGCCTAAAATATTCGCAGGGTTTTGGGTTACGGAGCGCACGGCGGTCATTAAATCTAACCCATAATCGTTGACCAATTTGAGCAGAAGGGGCAGAAGCGTTTCTAGGCCACTGATGCCTGTCATGCTTTCACCAAATGGCAGGAGTTTATCGTCTTTATTGAGTGGGGTGTGGTCGCTGACCACGGCATCAATGACTCCTGTTTTTAATCCGTTTAACAGGGCTTGTTTGTCCTGCATACTGCGAAGGGGGGGGGAAACGTGAAATAGGCTGTTAAAACCTAATACGTCCATTTCGGACAGGTGAAGTTGATGAATGGCAACGTCACAGGTGACGGGTAGCCCTCGTTTTTTAGCCTCGGCAATCATCTCCACTGAACGGGCGCAAGAGAGTTGTGAAAAATGAGCGCGAATGCCTGCTTCTTCCACTAAAACAAGATCACGCGCCAAGGCGGTGGTTTCGGCAGAGGGGGGAATTTCGGGCAGGCCTAAACGCGTGCTGACTGCGCCAGAGTGTGCCACACCGTGGTTTTTAAGTTGGGTGTTTTCACTTCTGAGCATTACCACAATGTCGTGAGTGGCGGCGTATTCTAAGGCATTTTTAAGAGTGAGAGAATTTTGAATGGGGTGATTGGCTTGGCTAAGCGCCACGCACCCCGCTTGTTTTAACGCGTAAATACTGCTTAAACGTTCGCCTTTGAGTGCTTGGGTTAAAGCGCCAATGGGCATTACAAATGCGGTGGCGGCTTGACGAGCTCGGCGTTGCAGTAACTCGGTAACAGCTTGTGAGTCATTAACGGGTGCGGTATCGGGCGGACAGCAAATGCTGGTAATGCCTCCCGCCACGGCGGCCTTGGTTTCGGAGGCGATAGTGCCTGCATAGTGACTGCCTGGCTCGCCCAAACGTGCTTGTAAATCCACCAGCCCTGGTAAAACCCATTTGTCTGTAGCATCAATCTCTTTGTCGGCACTAAAGCCTTCGGGTGGGTGATCGCCAATGCCAGCAATGCGCCCACGAGCGAGGTAAACATTGGTGATTTTATCAATATTCTGGGCTGGGTCGATGACGCGTCCGTTGATAATCGCTTGTCTCATGAGGTCTCCTTCGCGTCTTGTTCTTGTGTTTGCTGAGATGTTTGCTCGGCGTGATGCTGGCTGAGTTGTGCAGCATTACTCATGATAATCGACATAATGGCCATGCGAACGGCAATGCCGTAGGTGACTTGCTCTAAAATCACCGATTGAGGACCATCGGCTACGGCGGATTCGATCTCTACGCCACGATTGATGGGGCCAGGATGCATCACAATCGCATCGGGTTTGGCCAGTGCAAGGCGGGTTTCGGTTAAGCCGTAGAGTTTAAAGAACTCTTTTTCGCTGGGAATGAGGGCGCTGGTCATACGCTCATTTTGCAGACGCACCATGATAATCACGTCGACATCTTGAATGCCTTCGTCCATGTCGTGATACACATGCACGCCTAAGGCTTCTGGGTATTCTGGCATGAGGGTTTTCGGCCCCACCACGCGTATCTCTCTGGCTTCTAAAATACTGAGCGCTTGAATTTGGGAGCGCACCACGCGGCTGTGCAGTACATCGCCTACAATCGCCACTTTAAGATCAAAAATGTCCCCTTTGTGTTTACGAATGGTAAACATGTCCAGCATGGCTTGCGAAGGGTGGGCATGTTGTCCGTCCCCCGCATTGAGTACATGCACATGGGGCGCAACGTGTTGGGCAAAAAATTGGGCGGCACCACTTTGGGCGTGACGAATAACAAACATGTCCGCTTGCATGGCTTGTAAATTCCACAAAGTATCGAGTAGAGATTCGCCTTTTTTGGTGGCGGAGGTTTGAATGTCTAGGCTGGATACGTCGGCAGAGAGGCGTTTTTCGGCAATCTCAAAGGTGGTTCGCGTGCGGGTGCTGGGTTCAAAAAAGAGGTTCATAATGCTTTTACCACGCAGTAGAGGCACTTTTTTGATCTCATTGGTGTTGGGGTTTATAAAGGATTCTGTGGTGTCTAAAATTTCCGTCAGGTGGTGTGCTTTTAGCCCCTCAAGGGTGAGGAAGTGGTGCAATTTTCCAAGTTCATTGAGCTGAATATTGGGGCTGGAGAGTCGTGAACTCATGCGGTTTCCTCCTGAGATGACAAAAGTGTGACTTTTAAGGGATCGGGGCCCGTCACTTTTATCGTTTTATTGCACTCGATGGTCATGCCCACAATGTCCGCTTGAAAGGGCAGTTCTCGGCAACCTTTTCGATCTAATAGTGTGACCAGCGTGACACTGGCAGGACGGCCGTAATCAAAAATTTCATTTAACGCGGCGCGAATGGTGCGCCCCGTAAATAGTACATCGTCGACTAAAATAATATGTTGGTCGGTGACATCCCAAGTGATATCAGACGGTTTAATGGTGGGGTTGAGGCCAATTTTAGAGAAGTCATCGCGGTAAAAAGAGATATCAATCACTCCAAGTGGACTGGATAATCCAAGTTTTTGATGCAATTTTTGCGCCACCCATTCACCACCCGTTCGAATGCCAATCATTTTAGGGGCGCACTCGATCATCGGTTTTTGTTGCAATTGGTCACACATACGTTCGATGAGTGCGTCGGCATTAATGTTCAGTTCATCTGTCATAAAACATCCTGAGTTGGTTGGGCGAGCGCACTGGCTTGAAGCCAGTTTTCTAAAATAATTTGCGCCGCATGGTCGTCAATATGGTTTTGTTTGAGTTGACGGCTTTCGGCGGCAATTGAGCTAAGTTGTTCTTCTATATAAAAAATAGGGCAGTGATAACGGCCGCTGAGGCGTTGTCCAAATTTGCGAGCGGGTTGGGTTAGCGCTTGTTCAGAACCGTCTAAACGCATGGGCAAACCGACCACAATGGCAACGGGCTTCCATGCTTGAAATAAGCGGGTAATGTGCTCCCAATCGGGTTTGCCATCTTTGCTTTTTACAATGGTTTCGGGGCTGGCGGTTTGGGTAATGGTTTGCCCTATGGCGACCCCTATGCGGCGTAAGCCAAAATCAAATCCGATGACCACGCCAGAAAGAGGTTCGGTTGATTGACGCTTAGGCATGACCCGCCTCTAAGGTTAAGAATGCGGGTGATACGCCGAGGGTTTCCAGTGCTACTTGCCACTTTTTTTCCATGGGAGTATTAAACAGTAAGCTCTCGTTATAAGGGATGGTGAGCCAACTGTTGCCTTTAATTTCTTGAGCAAGCTGTCCGGGTTTCCAGCCCGAAAACCCCAAGCAGATTAAGAAATCACTGGGAGCTTGATTTTTACTGAGCGCTTCAACAAAATCATCAGAAAAGGTCATGGTCAGATCATCTGGTAATGCAACTGAGCTTTTCCATTGGCCTTCGGGTTTATGAAAAATAAAACCTTGCTCTACATCAACAGGCCCCCCACGCAGGATGGGTTGCTCTAAAAAGGAGACCCCTTCAGGGGGGGGGAACTTAAAGTGGCTTAAAAGGTCTTGTACTTGAAAATTTTGCGCTAAATTTACGGCAAACCCTGTTGTGCCATGGTCATTGTCTTCCATGATATAAATAAGAGCTTTTTCAAACCAGCTACCATTTAAGGAGGGCATGGCAATTAAAAAATGGTGTTCAAGTGAGGGTAATTGTTTCATGCTCCAAATTATAACAGAGAGATTCGTTGCGCCATCGCCTCTGTTTGATATTTTTTTCCATGTTCGTCTATCGCAAGCACATACTGAATCCCCATGGCTTGCGCAACGATTTTCCACTGTTTTACCCCCGCAATTAAGAGTGCGGTGGCAGCGGCATCGGCGGTAATGGCGTTGGGGTGTAGCACGGTAACTGAGGCAAAACTGTGTGCGGGATAACCTGTTTTAGGATTTAAAATATGCGAAAAACGTTGCCCTTGCCACTCAAAGTAGCGTTGATAGATGCCTGATGTAACCACACTTTCTCCCTCTTGCAAATTGAGGGTGGCGAGTACTTGTGTTGGGTTTTGAGGGTCTTGAATCCCAACCTTCCAAGGTTCGCCATTTTTAGAACCGATGGCCTTCATATCTCCGCCAATACTGACAATGGCGTTTTGAATTCCAGACTGTTTTAGGGTGCTGAGAGCCATCTCAATGGCAAGCCCCTTGGCGTTGCCACCAAAATCTAACTGTACATTGGCGTTGTGACTACGGAGTTCATTCCCTTTAAATGAAATATCCAACAGGCTGGGTGAGCTGTTTAACCATGTTTGAATGTTGTCTGCACTCGGTGGCGGCCCTTGCCAAGTTTCGGAGTGAAAACCCCAAAGTGAAACCAGTTGCCCAATGGCGGGATCAAACAGCCCTTGGCTTTGCTGGGTAAGTGTTTGAGACGTTAATATAAAATTTTTGACTGAATCGGGAACGGTAATCGATTGTCGTTGTGCAATGGCTCGATTGATTTTACTGACAATACCGCCTTGCTCCCACGCATGCCACTGCTGATGAAATGTTTGAAATTGCTGTTCAACGGCTTGAATCGCGACATTCGCTTGTGTGGCTTGATGGGGGGGGGAGAAAATTAGAATTTCTACAAAGGTACCAAATACGATCAGAGTGGCCTTGTGCTCTGTGTTTTGTGGTGAAGGAGTGCAGCTAGAAAGAATAAAAATTAGAACAATAGAAAGGAGCTGTTTCATTTTATGCGTACGAAATGAAGTGAATAATAAGGTAACAAACGGTAATAAAAAGGGAGTTGTATTATCACGCTTAAACCAGAGTAAAGGAGGAATTGAAGTATTTTATGTGATTTTTGAATCTCCCCGTATCTTTTTTTAACAATTAAGCCCAAAAGCACTTGCCTATCATTGAATGAGGGACGAGCGTCAGTTGAGGGGAATTAAGTGGTGTTCATTTTTATCAGTAATAGCGCAATAATCACCGCTAAAATCAATGAAACCCCTTGCCAAAATCCTACTGGGTTGCGCTCAATTAAGGGGGGACGGCTTTTGTTAAGAAAGGCTTTATTAGGTTGGCGAAGATTAAATATAAATTCTGAAATCTCTTCATACCGTTTGTTGGGATCAGGGTGTACGGCTTTTTTGATGGTCTCATCAACCCATGCAGGTATGTCTCGATCCCTATTAAGCATGCTGCGATATTGTAATCGTCTTTGTTCGGATTGTGTGTGTGCTTTGGCGGCTTGAGTGCCGTAAGGGTGTTCACCCGAGAGCATTTGATAAGCAATGACGCCAAGCGAAAATTGGTCTGAGTGTACGGAGCCTGTTTCACCTAAAAAACATTCGGGGGCGGTGTATAACGCAGTACCCAGTACGGTTTGTTGTTCAAAAGGGCTTTCAAGCTCTGTTAAACCAGCCACTTGCACCGAGCCAAAATCAATAATTTTAACGGTACCCGTCTCATCAATCATAATATTATCAGGCCTTAAATCTTGATGAATCATCTCTTGACGGTGAAAGGCGCGCAGTCCGGTGGCGATTTGTTCGATGATTTTACGAACCGTTTCCAGATCGGGTTTAGGGTGGTCAATCATCCACTGTTTAAGGGTTTTACCTTGAATGTATTCGGTCACAATGTATAAAAAATTTCGTTTCCGAGTTTGTTGACAAGGCTTGAGTACATGGCTGTTATTGATACGACGCGCGACCCATTCTTCCATTAAAAACCGTTCTAAGTACTCTGGATTACCTCGAAGATCTACGGAGGGAATTTTGATGACCACCTGTTCGTTACTCTCAATATCTACCGCTAAGTAGATATGACTGCGGTGGCTTTTTTGCAACTCTCTAATAATTCGAAAGCCATCAAACTCCATTCTGGCTTGCAGGTCGGGTGGGAAGGGTAAGGTTGTCAATTTTTGGTAAACCTCATCCACCTCTTGTTGAGGCAACTGGTCGATATGAACAATTTGAATGCTGACATTGTCATCGCTGCCTTGGTTGAGGGCTTCTTGAATAATCTGTTGGGCGGCTTGGTCTAAATCGTCATGATGAGCCTGAATGGTCTCGGTTATAAATTTATCTTGTACAAATTCATACACACCATCGGTGGCCAGAATAAACACATCCTCTTCATCTAAAGGAAGAGATTGGTAGTCTAAGTCTAGCCACTCTTTCATCCCTAAAGCGCGTCTTAAATAACTTTTATCCTTGGTGACCCAGAGTCGGTGGTCTTCGGTTAATTTTTCAAGGCTATTCCCTGATACTCGATACACACGCGTATCGCCTACATGAAAAATATGGGCGGTATTGGATTTAATAATAAGAGTCGTAAAGGTGCAGACATAGCCTCGGTCGGGTGAGTAGCGATAGGGGCTGTTGCGGGTTTGTAAATACAACCAAGAGTTGGTCGCTTTCAGTACACGTTGCACCGAGGTTTTAACCGTCCAAGATTCGGAAGTGCTGTAGTAGTCGTCTAAAAAGCCTTTTACCGCAATTTCGCTGGCGTGTTGGCTCACATCGCTACTACTAATACCATCGGCCAATCCAAGTGCAACGCCTTTTGAGGTAAGAAGTGGCTCTTTGGGAGTGCAGGCGCCATAAAAATCTTGGTTAATTTTTTTACACCCTTTGTCAGAGGCTTGCCCAATGGAAACCTGTAATTGCTTAGCCATGTTTTTATCCTTTCAACCCAAATTTACATATAAAAAAACCTCCGCTCCTCAAAAAAAATTGAAGAACGGAGGTTTCATTTTTTATAAAATTTTGTTGTATTATTTACTGATTTTACGATCAGGACACGTTCTTATGTGTGTGTAGTATAACGGCAAGGCTACAAAGACAAGCCCACCCACAAGGTTACCCAGTACGGTTGGTAACTCATTCCAAATTAGGTAATCTGCAACCGTGAAGTCACCACCCATAATCATTGAGAAAGGGAATAAGAACATGTTTACGATTGAGTGCTCAAAACCCATGTAAAAGAACAACATAATAGGCATCCACATAGCCATAATTTTACCCGTTGCAGAAGTAGAAATCATTGCGCCAACTACGCCCATAGAGACCATCCAGTTACACAGCATACCGCGCATAAAGATGGTCGCCCAACCATCTGCTCCATGCTCTTGGTAACCAACGGTTCTTGATTCACCTATGTGAGCGACCTTCTCAGCAATCGCACCACCGTCAATGTTATAACCGTAGGTCATAATAAAAGACATAATAACGGCAACCGTTAGTGCGCCCCCTAAGTTGCCTAAAAATACCCAACCCCAGTTACGTAAAATTTGCTTAACGGTTACCCCCGGTCTTTTATCAAGCCATGCAAGCGGAACAAGTGTAAATACGCCTGTTAAGAGATCAAACTTCATCAGGTACAACATAATAAAACCAACGGGAAAGAGCACTGCTCCCAATAATGCAGATCCCGTTTGTACCATCACGGTAATGGCAAACATCGCAGCAAGTGCCAGTACCGCGCCAGCCATAAAGGCTCGAATAACAGTATCTTTTGCGGACATGTAAATTTTAGATTCACCCGCGTCCACCATTTTGGTCACGAATTCTGAAGGTTCTAAATAGGACATATGTTTTTTTCACTCCGTATGATTTAATTTTAGAAAATTTTTTTATTTAAAATATGCTCCAATTTAAAGAAAGCAAGTGTTACGCCAAAGTAAATAATTAGAAGTGTCGCGTTGATTTAAAAGGGAAAATTATTGAGAGTGGTGTTAAATATTAATTCAGAGCACTAATGGAGTGCACATTGTTGTGTTTATGGTGCTTTTTTGTTCTTCATACAGGAAAGGTAAGCGGTGTTGATTTTAAATAAATGGACAAGTTGATTAAAATTAACTTTTAATTTATATAAGTGGAATTGATCAAATAATAGTTGATTTGTCATATTAAAATGCGTCTAATGAATGTCTTTTATCGTAAACAATTTTCTTGATACTTTTAATTGGTTAAGTTAAGTGAGAAATTGAGCGCGAAATGTAAGCGTAAGACAATGTTTATGCTTTTTTAAGTAAGCAAAGGGGAAAGGAAATGATATTTAATTATTTTAACAAGGTTTTATTTACACTCTGTTTTATATGGTTTGCAGGTTCAGCAAGTGCGGCAAAAATGACGTATGACGTCATTGATTTATCAGATAACACCGTTGGTGAAGATTTATGGCAATACTCTTATTCGGTAAGTGATTATGTATTTGATGCTGGTTATGGCTTTTCAATCTTTTTTGACGACTCGTTGTATTCTAAACTTGACAACTCATCCGCTGCAGTAAATTTTGATTGGGATATTCTGACTTTTCAGCCAGACAATACGCTTCCTGACGCTGGTGTTTACGATGCCCTTGCTTTATCTAATGGAGCGTCGTTAACAATGCCTTTTACAGTCGATTTCGTTTGGATTGGAAATGGGGTGCCAGGTGTGCAACCCTTTGATGTCTACGATGAGTCATTCGATATCGTTATATCTGGTTTTACATCTCCTGTACCTGAGCCTGCGTCTTTATTTCTTTTGCTTATGGGAACAGGTTTGATGGTTTTTTTTGCATTCAAAAGAAACCGTTTATCTAACGGTCATGCAGTGGGAGAAAAATCATGAAACGGTTTTGTTTGGCAATATATTTGATTTTACCGTGTGTTTTTTCAGTTCCTGTGTTTGCACAAGAGCCAATTATTGATAGTAGTTATACTTTGGTTGAAAAGAAAAGAGTTAACCGTGTTTTGTATGACTTTATCTATAAAGTGAACATTATAAATGGAAATTCAGCAATACAAAATGTGAATGCAACGGTCTTAAGTTCATCGGTCAATACTGTGATCATTGATGGTAATGTTGATTTTAATAACCTTGCTGCAGGAGAGTCTTCTGCGAGTATTGATACTTTCACGTTACGTCAGGATCGACGGCATTTATTTAATCCCGCAGATTTAAACTGGGATGTTAATTTTGAAGTAGATGAGCCTGTACCTAATATTAATGTGGTTACTTCGCCTGGCGAACAAGTTTTTATTATCGGTGAATTTCAGAATATCGCTACGAGCGTAAATTTTGTACCACCCATTGAGGGAAATACATTTACGCTTGCCATTGAGCAGGAAGTTACTCCAAGTGATGGTTTGAATTTATCTCCAGTTGTAGATGGAACAAACTTTAATCCTTCGACTGAATTTGCTACAACGCTTAATCAGGAAATTGGTTCATCTCTTGCAGGTGAGTATGTAATTACAACGACAGCAATTATTCTGGAAACGGGTGAATCGTCAACTTCTACTGTAAAAGTAACCGTTGCATCAAGTGAACAACCGTCTTCGCTTGTTATTAATACACCAGGGACTGAAAATGGTGCTTTGGCACCTGAGACAACGACAGATGTGATATTTGTTGTTCAGGTTCAGGGTATTGAGCTGGATGAAATTTTGAGTATTAATATAAATGCCCTTAGCAGTGATGAATCCATGCCGCTTAATGACAGTGGACAGAATGGGGATATTGTGGCTAATGATGGTTCATACAGTGGCACTTTTGCGGTCAATACAGATGAAATTCTACCGCAACAATGTTTGAGCTATGAAGCCGTGGCTATTACAAATACAGAGTCCTTTGTTTCGTTACCTTATGATTTGTGTGTGACAGGCTTTCCTGTTGGATTTCAGCCCTCTAATACGGATGAAAATAATTTGATACCTGACCCAGAGACAGGTAGCTTGGTGGTTGCGGATGAAATAATTGTTGGATTTAAAGTTGGAACTTCAGAAAGTACAATTGCTTCGATTGTATCAAATGTTAATGGGCAAATTATTGGCTCTCTGGTGGAGTTGGGGATCTATCAGGTGAAATTGGATAATCCAGTGAGTACCAGTGAACTCGCTATGAACATTGCAACCTTGACCGCATTTCCAGAAATTGAATTTGCTGAAGCCAATGGGGTTGGTACAGAAAGTACCGTTGTACCATCGGATCCCAACTTTAATTTACAGAATGGCTTAGCAACAATCAGGGCAGATGAAGCTTGGTATATTGCAAGAGGTCACGTTACCGTTGCTGTAGTTGATGGTGGTGCTGATTTTACTCATCCAGACTTGGTCGGTAAATTAATTAAAGGAAAAGATGTGGTTGATGGAGGGAATGACCCTTCTGAAGTTGGGACAGGGCACGGAACACATGTGGCCGGAATCATTGCAGCAAATACCAATAATAACGTAGGTATTGCGGGTGTTTCTTGGAATAGCAAGCTTCTTATTGTTCGTGCTTCAGACAGTACTGGCAGTACAACCGCATCGAAAATTGCGGCGGGTATTATGTATGCGGCGGGTAAAGCTCGAATCATTAATGTGAGCTTAGTTGCTACGAGTGGAAGATTCTTAATCTGTGCTGCGGTTGCTCATGCAAAAACAAGAGGTTCTTTGATTGTTGCAGCAGCAGGTAATAATGGAAATTCGACCAAGTTGTATCCTGCCGCGTGTTCTGATGTGATTGCAGTTGGTAACACAACATCTAATGATGCCAGAGAGGGTAGCAGTAACTTTGGTTCATGGGTTGACCTTGCAGCACCAGGAACAAATATTCTATCTACTGTGCCAACAGGTAGTTGTAATCATTGTGACTCATCTGGATACAAAGCGTTAACTGGTACTTCGATGGCTTCTCCGATGGTTGCGGGTGCCGTTGCGGTACTTCTTTCAAGAGAGCCCTCGTTAACGAATGGTAGCATTGAAGAGCGCCTTAAAAAAACGGCTAAAAAACTTCCAACGGCTTTAAATCTTGGAGCTGGACGAATTGATTTATTTGAGGCGGTATTTAATGGAAGTTTTGAAGAAGGAAATTTGGCGTTATGGCAAAAAAATGGCACCGTAGCTTCATTTGACCAGCTTGGGCCATTAATGCCACAGGATCGTAATCGTATGGGATATGTAAGTACTGGACCTGCAGATGCCCAAACGACGGGTAGTCTCTCACAATCTTTTACTGTTCAGGCAGGAGTGAGTATGTTGCCAATTACTTTTACCTATACATTTATTAGTGAAGAGTTTCCGGAGTTTGTAGGGAGTGAATTTAATGATTCGTTGAAAATTAGTTTAAAGGCACCAAATGGTGTTGTGACTGAGCTGGCGGTTGAATCCATTAATGCATCTTCTTATACAGAGATTTCTGGATTAGATTTTCCAGGTGGTGACAATACGGCTGGTTGGACAGGTTGGAAAACAGTCTCCAAAAATATTCCTATTGTGGCGGGTGCAGGAGAATATCAGATCATATTGGAAGATGCAGGAGATTCAATTTATGATACCGTTTTGTTAATTGATCATATTCAGTTTAAATAATAATGGTAATTATTGATTGAATACGTTTATCATTTTATAGCTATACGGGGCTGTTTCAGGTAACTGGTTCAGCCCTTTTTTATTGGCTTAATGAAACCAAGATCTTATGTTTTGTTTAATACCTCCTTGAGGGGGGGGGGCATCATCTCGCGTTTCTAAGTATGGATTTGGGTAATATTATGTTTTCAAGGCAATCAAACAGCAAGCCTGAAATGTTTAAATCAAACTGTTTATCCAGCTCTCGAATGCAAGTGGGGCTGGTTACGTTAATTTCAGTGATGTAATCCCCAATCACATCCAGACCTACAAAATACAGCCCTTTGGCTTTAAGGGTGGGGGCAATTTGTTGGCAGAGCCAGCGTTCTCTTTCGGTAATGGGCATTCCAACGCCAGTACCGCCTGCGGCAATATTACCTCGTGTTTCACCCTTGGCTGGAATTCTGGCGAGGGTGTAGTCCAGTGGTTCACCGTTGATGAGCAAGATGCGTTTGTCGCCCTCTTTAATTTCTGGCAGATAGCGTTGCGCCATAATGTGGTGTTTGCCGTGGTCGGTCATGGTTTCGATGATCACGCTGATATTGGGATCGTCCTGTTTGACTCTAAAAATAGACGCACCACCCATCGCATCCAGTGGTTTTAAGATGGTGTCGAGATGGTCTTGAATAAAGGTTTTCAGTTGTGTGGGATTGGCCGATACCAAGGTGGGTGGAATACACTCTGGAAACCAGCTGGCAAAGAGTTTTTCGTTGGCATCGCGCAGGCTTTGCGGTTTGTTGACCACCAATACACCTTGCGCTTCGGCCAGTTCCAACATGTGGGTACTGTAGAGGTAGTCATTGGTAAACGGGGGGTCTTGGCGAATCAAGATGATATCCAGCTCTTTGAGTGCGATGCTGTGTGTGCCACCAAACCCGTAGTACTGCGCCTCTTTTTCTCGATCCCACACTTTCAGTTCACTGGTTTGTGCAAAGGGTTGGCCATTTTGAAGGTAGAGGTCTTCGGGCTGCATGTAGAAGAGCTTATGGCCTCGGCGTTGGGCTTCTAACAACATCGCAAACGAGCTGTCTTTGTGCGGTTTAATGTGTTGAATGGGATCCATTACAATGCCAACATTAAGCATGATTTTTTGTCCTTTTATCTATCTGGGGATTGGGCTATCTTTTTAATGTTGATCGTAATGACCACCAATAGCAAAGATATAAACATGGTCATTATCAAATGTATAAATCAAGCGGTCTTTCTGGGAGATGCGTTTTGACCACAATCCTGATAAATTATGTTTTAGTTGCTCTGGTTTACCTAAACCACTAGAGGGGTCTGAACGTAGCATTTCTTTCAGCGTTTTACAGAGTGCTTTGTGTAGTTTTTTATCTTTCTCTCTTAATTGTTCATAAACTAGCCAAGTATTGCCTTCAAAAACGAGTGATCTCATTTAATTGCTCTTGTGTTGGTTTATAGCCCGCATGGGTTTGGTGTGTCGTCATCGATTCAGCAATTTGTTTCATTAAATGATTGCTTTGCAATACGTGTAGTGTCTCTTGCTCTCTTTCCCAATCTTCAGCACTCATCACAATAAAATCATCACCTGCCCGTCTAGTGATTTTAATTGGCTCGTGTTCACTAACGGTCTGTTCAACATATGTTTTGAGGTTTTCTCTAAACTGATTGACGCTTATGCTGTTCATAATCAACTCGCTATTTATGTACGGTATTGACGTACATTATAGTTTAGAAAATATGATGTAGCAAATGCATGTGCATCCCCCCCATTGTCGTTTTTTTTTTGCAGTGACAGGGGGGGGGAATAAATTTTAACCAAAGTGCCCATCAATGCGCTTTTTGATTAACATCGGGGCAAAGGTCGCCACAAATACGGCATAGGCGGTTATCCATAAAAACTGTGATAACGTGAGCCACGTGGCGTAGTGTTCTGGCCAAATAAGCGGTAAAAGTACTCGAGTTACGGTGGCAAGCAACAGTAGGCCTAATAACAGAGTATGGTAAGCCGGTGGTTGGTTGACGTTTCGCCCTGTGTGCCCAAGGGTTACGCGGGTCATCATGCCCAGCGTAATGAGACCAATACCGCCTACGGCTAAAGTGTGAATGGCCAAGCTTTGTAGGGGGGGGGAAAAAACAGTCAGTGCAAACAGTAAAAACCCCACTTGAATAAAGCCCATGCCTAAATAAAGCGACCAGAGCATTGGTTTTTGCCAAATGCCCGCTGTGTGCCAGTTAAACAGGCGAATACACCCTACGATAAATAGAGGGGCGGCCACTAGGCTGGTGATGAGTGGGTTGTTTAAAAAAACTTCGGAAATGGCGAGTAGTAAAAACAGCACAAGGCTACTGTGGTCAATCCATTTGGGGTTTTTGATAGTGACTTTTTCGGAGACGCCTTTTTCAATAAAGAAGGGAATGACACGACGACCCATGGTTAAAATGATGGCTAAAATAATAAAGAATCCACCGTAAATTCCCCAGTTCATTCCCTGTTCTAATACCCCAAATAACCCTAAATAACAGAGTGCATTCAGCATGCCCATGAGTACGATTTTGACCAGTAATCCAATTTGATTCCACTGTTTAGAGAGAAAAACAGGGCGGGCAAAGGCCAGTGCAAAATAAAAGCTGAAGGTAAGGTCAAAAACTGCGGCCACCACGAGGAGTGAGGCGGAGGCTTCGGGTAGAAAGGGGAGTAAAAGCCACGCCACTCGTGCGCCTGCCCAAAGTAAAAACAGCAGCAGTAAAGGACGACCTGATGGGGTATCGATGTTTGTCCAGTTTTTAACAGCGGTGAGTAAAAAACCGGTAATGACCGCCATTGAAAAACCAAAAATAATTTCGTGACTGTGCCATTGGGTGCTGGAAAGTGCGGATAGTTGAAGGGTTTGTTGCAGGAGCAGATACCAAACGAGCATGCTGAGTATGGCGATTAGCCCAGCCCCTAAAAAAAAGGGGCGAAACCCTAGGTTAAACAGTGAGAAGTTAGGAGGAATCTTTTTGTGCTGATCTAAATTTAACACGGTCATTTGGATCTCCTTATAGTTTTTTTTTGGGGGGGGGAGAAAAATTTTAAACTTGGTCTAAATTAGGCAACTCATCTTTTGCTTCGGCAATTTCACGAGCGGCCGCTAGTAGGGCTAAACGCGCCACCACGCCGTAAGCGTAAAAACGATTAGGACTGGCATCGGGCGTTTGGGTCTCATCGGGCATCACACACGACTCTTCAAACGAGAGGGGTTCAAAATGCATACCCGGAGAGTTCAAATTATCGGTGGCGGTTTTGCCCGTGTGCACACGGTAAAAACCACCCACCACATGGCTGCCTATCATGTACACAACGGGTTCGGCCACCGCGCCTTCCACTTGCTCATAAGTGTAAACGCCCTCTTGCACCAACATTTGCTCAACCTGCAAGCCCTCTTTAACTGAGGACATTTTATTGCGCTGTTTGCGGTTTAAACTCAAAATATCTTCGGGGCTATTGACCGACATAATCGCCATGCCATAAGTGCCACTGTCGGATTTTACAATCACAAATGGTGTACAGCTGATGTCGTGGGTTTCGTAATACTGTTTGGTCTCATCTAGCACTTGATTGACGGTTTCGGCCAGCTCCTCTAAGCCCGTACGCTCTTTGAAATTAATGGGGCCACAGGCGATGGAAGTAGGGTTAATCAGCCAAGGATCAATGTCAATCAATTTGGCAAACGCATGAGAGACATCGGAGTAGTGCATAAAGTGTTCGGTTTTAAAGCGATCCGCCCAGCCAAGTTCCATAGGGGGGAGTAAAATTTGTTCAATGCCTTCCAGTATCTCTGGACGACCGCCCGATAAATCGTTGTTGAGAAGCACGGCACAAGGAAAAAATTCTGTGACACCCACTCGGTTATTTTCACGAATCAGTGGCTCTAACGTAATTTGATTGCCCGAAGGCAGGTCGATGGGCGTAGGTTCGTTTAAATCGGCAATGAGCGAGCCAAAGCGAACCTCGTACCCTGCGGTCTCTAAAATGGTTCGTAGGGCAAACAGGTTCTCTAAATAAAATGTATTGCGAGTGTGGTTTTCAGGAATAATCAACACGCCATCCGCTACGGGACAGGCCTGCGTAATCACGGTTTGTGCCGCATGTACCGCCAAGGAACGTAAATCGGGGTGTAAGTTATTAAACCCTGCGGGAAACAGATTGGTATCCACTGGGGCGAGTTTATAACCCGCGTTACGTAAGTCTACTGAGCAGTAAAAAGGGGCTGGGGTGTTTTTAAACTGTTTACGAAACCAAGCTTCAATGTCTGTTCGGTTGTCTAAAAGGTGTTGTTCAAGCTCTAATAAAGGCCCTTTTAGAGCGGTTTGAAGGTGGGGGACTTGGCTGGTAGATGGCATTGAACGTTCTCTTACGGACTTGTGAAAGGTTTTATTATAAGCCCTAATTTTTCAATGTGGCTTAAATTGCATATTCTATCGGGCGATTTGGGTTACCTATTTTGATAACGGCTTAAATCAAATATCCCCGCTCTCACAGGTTGTTCACGTTGATATTGTTGATTAAACCAATCAGAATGTCGCCAGAAATCCTCATGGGTTCTTCGTATGCCGTAGCGCGTTACAAAATATTCGTATTCCTGACGATTGCTAATGGCATTGTATTGTTCAACAAAACTTTCGATCTCATTCAATTTAATCACGTAGAAAAAGTTTGGGTAAGAGCCTTCTAGCCAAGGTAGGATTGTTTGTGTATCAAATTGATAGTCACGACCCTCTTCTATTTTTTCCGTTTGTAACATGTTGCTAACGGATTTATACGCTTTGTTATAAATCATTGTGTAAGCCCGATCCGTTTCTGGTTCTCCTCCCATTTCTACTCGAACAAAGGCGAGATCGGGCAAAAATTGTACGATGGCTCCATCCATTTGTTTGGCTGTTTTCATCGCTTTGTCTGCGCGTAAGGTATTTTTATCGTTTGGCTGAATGCATTCATTGTTATGGCAACGGTTTATAAAGTCTCCGTCTCCAGAAAGAGCGCCTAAATGTTTGATCATTGCTTGGTAAAGCTCTTGTTGTGGGTGGTCTGTTTTATAGCCTGTTACCAGCTCTTTATCTAACCATTGCACATCACCCGCATCATCTTTATTGCTTTGGCGCACTCCCTGATACCAGTCTTCTCTTAATTTTTTTCGTGTATCAACGGGTAAAAATGCTAAAAAGTAATCTTCTCCTTGCGTGCGTAAAAAATCCATAAATAAGCGTGTATTGACTTGATGTGCGATGTTACCGTAAACATCAAAACCAGCAACCAAAAGATAATGTATGCGCTCAAGCGTTGGATAATCCAGTACCCATGCTGTTTCAGGGTAGTCCCCCACTAAACCATAGCTAACCGAGGCACTGTCAAGATGTCGGAATACCGTTAATGCGGCATTTTTATTGTGTGCTGGGCTGTTTATAGATTGGCTATCGCCCGCCCATAAATATTTCATGGCATCAGATAGTTCGGTGACAGGAATGGTTAAGGCTTCTTTTTCATTTTCATGTACGTATTGACGAAATAAATTTTTGTAATGGGATTCGATGCTAAATACGTTAAGCGTATCTTCCTGCTCAGAGGAGGAAGCGAGTTTATCTGCATTTTGTTTTAAAAATTTATCGTCGTTTGTGCTTATTTTGCTGTCGGGATCGAAAAATAGCACCCAAAATTGGTCTTCAATCACATTGAGAGCAACTTGTCCGCGGCATACAGGTCCTTTAATAAAGCCCTCTATAAAAAATCGAGCGTCATCCAGCAAAAATTGATAACGTGATTTTACGGGAATATCCGCAAAGGCTTTAATAGGGTTAGAAGCCACTTCTGGGGCATAAGAGGGCAGGGTTGTTACGTCATAGTCAACCTTATAAAATAGCTCTTTAAAGCGATTCATGCGCTGCGGACTTAATTCGTAAACGATATGCTGTTTGGCAACAATACTGCTTTGATGTCTAACGATGCGATAGTATACTTCGCCATCATTTTTACCATACGGCCTGCGCGTAGCTATTATTTTGATCGCTTCACCAGGTGGCGTACTGGAACGGACTAAACGATAAAACTCTCTTTCATTGGTGTTTTTAAAGTGTAAGTGCGCATGAAACAGGTGTTCAAATAGATAACGAGACACCAGTTTTTCTTTTTTTGAAACGTTAGTATTTTTTAACGCACCATTAAAAAAGGCTTCCCACTGTTGTA
>JAMOLY010000181.1 GCA_027068835.1 Thiomicrorhabdus sp.
TAGTAATCTGAGTAGTAAGCTGACGGTTCGCTTCTTCTGGCCATGGGCTATAAATATCTCCCGTTCGCAAACCAGCTTCAATATGACCTACAGCTATTTTTTGATAAAATGCTGCCAATGCTGCTGCTAAAGTTGTTGTTGTATCGCCATGGACAAAGACAATATCAGGTTTAAAATCACTAATGACGTCTTTAAGCCCCAAGAGCATATTTGCGGTGATATCGTAAAGATCCTGTCCGGGTTTCATAGTATTAAGATCATAGTCTGGTTTGATTTCAAAAAGCTCTAATACTTGATCTAACATTTCTCGATGTTGAGCAGTAACACATACTTTTGTATCGAATATATCAGTGTGTTTTTGAAATTTTTTTACGAGAGGAGCCATTTTAATAGCTTCAGGCCGAGTTCCAAATACTATCAAAATTTTCTTCATTTTCCCACCCAGTATATTATAGATTTTTTATCGCAGCATTTTATCTTAAATATACTTTCTTATTGCTGAAAAATATGAAAATCTAAAACTGTTATAATTTCCTCTTTTATAATTTCCTCTTTTTTGTCCGACATAAAGTTCTCTTGACTGTGGTGATACTGATACCTGATATTTTTTAGATACCCTCACTCGATATTTCCATGAAGTTTTTGCTAGCAATGAAATCTTGTAAAATATCTTTCTTAGTATTAACAGTGCCACTTTAACTCCATTAGTCTCATTCAAGTAAAGGCACGCTACAATACCAAAAACATTAGGAGTAGCGCACTATGCAACATCGTTACATCGGAAGATCTGGTCTGCGGGTCTCGCCTATCTGTTTGGGTACCATGACCTTTGGAACGCAGTGTGATGAGAAAGAGGCGTTTCGTATTATGGACAAGGCGTATGATGCGGGAGTCAATTTTTTCGATACGGCAGAACTCTATCCTGTTCCTCCTTCCGAGTCTCTGGCGGGGTTGACCGAAACCATTGTCGGTGCGTGGCTCAAAACCAAGCCTCGAGAGAGCATTATTCTAGCTACCAAAGTAGCCGGTGCGGCATCGGGGTGGTTTGTACCGCCTGTTCGCCATGGGCTTACTGCCATTGACAGATTCCATATTGAACGAGCTGTCGAGGGTTCGCTCAAACGACTACAGACGGACTATATTGATCTTTACCAGATGCACTGGCCCGATACGATAGTACCCGTAGAGGAGTCGCTCGAAGCATTTGATCGATTGGTTCAAAGCGGTAAAGTGCGTTACATCGGCACCTCTAATGATACCGCGTATGGTACGGCCAAAGCACTGAGTGTTAGCCACTACCGAGGTTGGGCACGTTTTGAGTCCATTCAAAATAACTTCTCGCTGCTCAATCGCCGTTTTTTAGATGAACTGGCTCTATTGGCAGAAAAAGAGCAGATATCGTTGCTGCCGTACTCCCCTTTAGCCGGTGGGGTATTAAGCGGTAAGTACAATAACAACCCCAACGCCGTAGGACGTTTTAGCGATTATGTTGCATCATCCAACCAACGCCAGCGTCTCATGGCAGAGCGTTTTTTAAACGATAAAACGCTCGCATCAACACAACACTACCTCAAGATTGCTGCCGATGCGGGGCTTAACCCTGTCACCATGGCTATAGCATGGAGCAAGCAGTTTGAGTTTGTTGCTTCAAC
>JAMOLY010000182.1 GCA_027068835.1 Thiomicrorhabdus sp.
GTTGCGTTAAAAAATAATCGGCGATGGTGGTAATAATTTGTTGAGCATGTTCTTCTTTGTTCATAATCCAACGTATGGTTTGATGTTGTGATTGTGTATCTGTTTTTTTAGATAAATCGGCAATAAATTTTGTCGCTCTTTTAATCGTTTTAGCTTCTTGTAGCATCTCTTGTACTTTGGCATGGTCATCGTAAATTCCACATGGAATTTGGCAATGCGCATAGGCCATTTTAGGGAGCATAAAAAGAGCGCTTACTAAAAGTAAACAAGTAAATAGATGTTTATGTGTTTTTTGCATGGTGATTTGTTCCTAGTTAATAAATAAATGAGATAAAAATTAAAACTAAGTTTAATAATAGTGTATTCAAGAAGGCTTTTAGTAAATTTTCATTGAATTAGGTAATTTTTTTTTAAAAAAAGAGGTAAAAAGCCTCTTTTTAAACAAATATACTTAGTTAATGGTTGTATTTAGCTACTTATTTTTTAATAAGCTTATCAACAACTTCCCAAAGTTCTTCTGGAGATCCAGACATTGGCACATCGGTTCTATATTTACCGTTAACAACAATAGAAGGAACTCCTTCAACACCGTACTCATTTGTTAATTGACGTGCTTTTCGAACCAGTTGATCGACTTTAAAGCTGTTAAAGGTGGCGATAAAGTCGGATTCTTTAACCCCAAATTGAGAGAAAAATTTAGCTAATTCTTCAACGGTGTGCATGTGTTTGTTGTCACGGTGAATTGTTTCAAAATAGGCTTTGTGGGCTTTGTCTAAAATACCAAGTTCTTTTAAGGTATAAAAGGCTTTGCCTAAAAAGACAAATTTAGGTTTATTAAAAATGGCAGGCATTAGCTCAAATTCAACATGTTTAGGCTTGGTGCTTAACCATTTTTCTAAACTAGGTTCTAAGTTATAGCAAGAAGGACAGGTGTATAAAAATATTTCGACCACCTTGCTTTTAAAGGGGGCAATGGATTGCTCTTTCGGAACATTTTTGTACTCTACGCCTGATAGTAATCCTGAGTTATTCGCTAAAGCGCTGGTACTGAATGCCGCTGCAATAAATAAGCCAGCAAAAGAAGAGAGTAATTTTCTACGTAACATGGTGATAACCTCTAGTGTTTGTTTATAGATTCGTTAAAAAACAGCATAGAGTATATACTTACGCACATTATTGATAAAGTATTAAGTTTTGGGAAAAATTATGCAACACCCTTTATACCAACAAGCGACTTACCTTAAAAGTGTGCCCACACTGGCATTATGCCCAGATGATTTAACCCATGAAGTGGCATTTGCAGGGCGTTCTAATTCGGGAAAATCCAGTGCATTAAATGTGATTACCTCACAAAAAGGTTTGGCTCGTATTAGTAAAACACCGGGCCGAACGCAACTGATTAATTTTTTTCCAGTTGATGAAACGCGTGCATTGGTTGATTTACCAGGTTATGGCTTTGCAAAAGTAAACTTAAAAATAAAACAAGCTTGGGAAGCGGGGCTTTCTGAATACATTGAAAAAAGTAAAGCACTTAAGGGGTTGATTTTATTAATGGATTGCCGTCTTCCGCCGACTGAGATTGATTTACAAATGTTGGAATGGTCGGAGTCATTAGAGCTTCCTATTCACATTTTGCTCACCAAATCAGACAAGCTTAAAAAAGGCCCTGCAAAAGCAAGTCTTTTAACTTTACAGGCGTTGTTAAAAGCCGAATATCCGATGGCAACGGCACAGTTATTTTCTTCTTTAAAGCGGGAGGGGTTGGATCAAGTTTGGAACAAATTGGATGAATGGATGGAATATGAACGTCCTGTTAAAGTAAAAAAAGCATCTCAACCTGTTGTAAAAACAGTGAAAAAAAAGGTAAAAAAGAAAAATTTTAGAACGTTTAATTGATTTTAGAATAGGGATAAAAATTTTCTCCCCCCCCCCTTTTTTTATATTTCCGTTTTTAGATCGTTATTCCTGAGTATATTCTCTTAAACAATTCAAAAACTCAAAGCCAAATCGCTCTAATTTAACGTTACCCACCCCTGTTATTTTAAGGAACTCTCCGTCGTCTTGAGGGCGTTGTTGTGCCATTTCGACTAAGGTAACATCACTAAAGACTTGGTAGGCAGGAATGTCTTCGCCATCGGCGATCTCTTTGCGTAGGGTTCGTAGCTCCTCAAACAGTTCGAGGTCTTTATCAAGTAGACTGTCTTTTGAGGATTTTTTACCTGAGGATGCTCGGTTTGATTTTCCTTTTGTCTCTTTTTTAGGAAACGCTAAGTCTAGCTCAACTTTTCCTTTTAGCAGGTCTCCAGAGCGTTCTGTGAACTTAAGTACGGAGTAGTTCTGAATATCTTGAAATAGGTAACCAAGGTGAATTAACTGCCTTAATATGCTGTTCCATTCGTGTGCAGAGTACTCTTTGCCAATGCTATAGGTACTGAGCTTGGTGTGATTTAAGTTACGAATACGTTCATTGTCCATGCCACGTAAAACATCAATCACATGCTTGGCACCAAACGATTGATTGAGTCGATAGACACACGACAGGGCTTTTTGAGCGGCTTGTTTGCCATCAAATAGGGTAGGGGGGTTAAGGCATACGTCGCAGTTGCCACAGGGTTTATGGCTGGGTTCGCCAAAGTAGTTGAGCAGGACATTACGGCGACAGTTTTGCGCTTCGGCAAAATTCACCATACTGGAAAGCTTAAAGCTCTCAATACGGCGTTGTTCTTCATCGGGCACTTGTTCGACAAAAAATTTGGCGGTTACAACGTCTTGCATACCAAACAGCAACAGAGCTTCGGAAGGCAGACCGTCTCGTCCCGCACGTCCTGTCTCTTGATAATAGCCTTCAATGCTTTTGGGCAGATCGTAGTGCACCACAAACCGTACATTGGATTTATCAATGCCCATACCAAACGCCACGGTAGCAACCACAATATCGACTTCATCTCTTAAAAATTGTTGATGCACATCTTGTCGTATTTGGGCAGGCAGGCCTGCATGATAGGCTTTGGCCTTAAAGCCATCTGCTTTGAGTTTTTCCGCCACCTCTTCCACTTTTTTACGGCTTAACGCATAGATAATGCCGCAATTATGGGTGTGGTCTTGTAAAAACACTTCAAGCTGTTTAAAGGGGTTGTTTTTGACCTGTACGTTGTAGCGAATATTAGGGCGATCAAAACTGCTGACATGCACTTTAGGTTGATGCAGGTGCAGTTTGTCTAAAATATCTTGGCGAGTGGCGTGGTCAGCGGTGGCGGTAAGCGCAATAAAAGGCACTTGTGGAAACAACTCACGCAAGCCGCCCATTTGGCTGTATTCGGGTCTAAAGTTATGCCCCCAAGATGAAATACAGTGCGCTTCATCAATGGCAAACAAGCCTATGGGTAAACTTTGCAGTTGGTTTAAAAAATTGGGTTGCAGCAATCGTTCGGGGGAGACATACAATAAATCCAGCTCTCCCATGTGAAGTTGGCGCATCACTTGATGTTCACTGTCTGGATCTAAGCTGGAATTATAGTATTCTGCACGAATACCATAGGCCTTTAACGCCGAGACTTGGTCTTGCATCAGCGCAATTAAAGGGGAGACCACAATGGTGGTACCAGAGCGAATGAGGGCGGGAATTTGATAACATAAAGATTTCCCCCCCCCGGTTGGCATCAGTACAAAACAGTCGTGCCCTTGAATGGCATTTTCAATGATTTCAGCTTGTTGCGTACGAAAGCTATCGTAACCAAAAACAGATTGTAGAACGTCTAAAGCTAAGCCATCGAAGGAGGGTTGACCCATTTTAAAAACCTCAATTAAACCCCTGAAGATTCAGTCTACAGGATTGGGCTATTTTATCAGTCTTAGTGTTGGATGTTTGTCTAAACCTAAGCCTTAGCATTATCTTTACGTTTCTATTTTAGGTATAAAAATCTTATGGTAGGATGATAAATCTTTATATTTGATAGTTTGGAGCAAGTTGGATGAATGGAATATGAGTGATCAAGATGATAAGCAGTTGCCTCTTTTTCAAGCTGAACAGGATAATCTTGTTCAAGAAGTGCATGATGAACCAATACTCAGTGAGAAAGAGACACCATTTAGTAAATATATTGTGTATGTAGATGAAAGTGGTGATCATAGTTTGAAAAGTATTGATAGCCAGTATCCTATATTTGTATTGGCTTTTTGTGTTTTTCACAAACGGCATTACAGTGAAAAAATTGTTCCCGCTTTAGAAAAGTTCAAGTTTAATTACTTTGGTCATGATCAAGTTGTGTTGCATGAACATGAAATTCGTAAAGAAAAAGGAATGTTTAATATTTTTCGTAGCCGTGAACAAAAAAACCAGTTTTTAGGAGAGCTAACAAACATTATTAAATACAGTAATTTTATTTTAATTAGTTGCACAATTGATAAACGGGCACTAAAAAAGCAAAATAATTTAAGTTCTAATCCCTACCATATTGCATTAGGGTTTTGTATGGAGACCTTATATGAGTTTTTGAAAGAAGAAAGTCAGCATGACAAGAAAAGCCATGTGATTGTAGAGTGTCGAGGTAAAAAAGAAGACCGTGAACTTGAGTTAGAGTTTAGGCGGATTTGTGATGGCCAAAATCAGCTAGGGATTCCTTTACCTTTTGAGGTTTTATTTTCTGATAAAAAAGTAATGTCATCTGGTTTACAGTTGGCAGATTTAGTTGCACGCCCTATAGGGTTGAATTTATTAAGGCCAGAGCAAGAAAATCAAGCATTTAATGTTTTAAAAGAAAAGTTTTATTGTATTGGAGGTCGAAAAAAAGTTGGTAAGGATTATAAAGGTTTGGGGATGAAAGTTTTTCCATTGGCAGAAAGCGAAAAGCCCCGATGACACTCACCGAGGCTATTCCGCCGACCAGGCACCCCTAATCCACTTATAAGTATAGTATAAGTTAATATCATTTCTCTGTAAATGGACATTTTAATTTAATATCTTTATTTTCTTTAATGCGCTTCGTCCCAGTTTTGGCCTTGGCCTATTTCAACAATTAACGGCACTTTTAGCTCTAAAGCGGACTCCATAATGCGTTTGATCTCTATTTTTGCAGCACTCACATCGGTTTCTGAAATTTCAAAGACCAGCTCATCGTGCACTTGCATTAACATTTGAATATCAAATGGGCAGGTGTTGAGCCATTGTTCCATTTGAATCATCGCGATTTTAATAATATCGGCCGCTGTACCCTGCATGGGTGCATTGATGGCGGTGCGTTCGGCGTACTGTCTCAGTTGACCATTTCGAGCATTGATGTCGGGCAGATACAAACGACGGCCCTTTAAGGTTTCCACATATCCCGTCTCTTTGGCCTGTTCTTTGGTGCTTTCCATGTACTGCAATACGCCAGGGTAACGTGCAAAGTAGAGGTTAATGTACTCTTGTGCCACGCCACGTGAAACATTGAGTTGCTTGGCCAGACCAAAGGCGGACATGCCATAAATTAATCCAAAGTTAACTGCTTTGGCACTGCGACGTTGTTCTGTGGTGACTTGGTCGAGTGCAATGCCAAAAATTTCAGCGGCGGTGGCTTGGTGAATGTCCAGCCCTTGTGCAAAGGCATTGAGCAGCCCTTCATCACCCGAAAGGTGCGCCATGATTCTCAGCTCTATTTGAGAGTAATCGGCGGCGACTAGTTGATAACCTTCGCGTGCGACAAAGGCTTGGCGAATACGGCGACCTTCGGCAGAACGAATGGGAATATTTTGCAGGTTGGGGTTGGTGGAGGACAGGCGTCCCGTTGAGGCAATCGCCTGCTGATAAGAGGTGTGCACACGACCTGTTTGAGGGTTGATCTGTTTGGGCAGTGAGTCGGTGTAGGTGGATTTAAGCTTGGCTAGACTGCGGTACTCTAAAATTAAAATGGGCAGTTCGTGCCCTTGCTCCGCTAATTCCGCTAAAACAGGTTCGGCCGTAGAGGGCTGTCCTTTTGGGGTTTTTTTCAAAACGGGCAGTTCTAAGGTTTCAAATAACACCACTTGCAACTGCTTGGAGGAGTTGAGGTTAAAATCACTCCTTGCAATTAAGTGCGCTTTTTGCTCCAGTTCGGCCAGTTTAAGGGTGATCTCTTCACTCTGTTTGGCGAGCATATTGGTATCCAGCAAAATACCGTTGCGCTCCATATGAGCCAAAACAGGCATTAATGGCATCTCTATGTCGGTAAATACCGATTTTAAGCTGGGTTTTGCATTTAATTGTTGCCAAAGTGTTTTATGAAGTTGTAGGGTAATGTCAGCGTCTTCGGCGGCGTAGGGTGCGGCAGTCTTGATTTCGATTTGATTGAAGGTGAGCTGTTTTTTGCCTTTGCCAGCAATCTCTTCAAAGTGAGTGGTGCGGTGGTTGAGGTATTTAAGCGCTAAATCGTCCATATTGTGGCGGGTGGCCACGCTGTTTAAAGTGTACGACTCCAGCATGGTGTCAAACTGCATTCCTTTGAGCGAGATGCCGTGATTTTGCAACACATGCCAGTCGTATTTAAGATTTTGACCGCATTTAAGAATACGTTCATCTTCTAAAATGGGCGTAATTTGCTCTAAAACAAAGGTTAAATCTAACTGTTTAGGCGCGTTTTCGTAGTCGTGTGTCAGTGGAATATAACAAGCAAGATTACTGTCGTCCTCTTCTGGGTGCTCAACCGCAAAACAGAGCCCTACTATTTTGGCTTGCATGGTATCGAGCGAGGTGGTTTCTGTGTCAATGGCAAACAGTTTGGCACTTTTTAAACGTACTATCCAACGGTCAAACTGGGCACGAGTGTATACGGTTTCATAGTGTTGTTGGGTGTTTACGGCGGCACTTTCAATGCTGTTTTGAGGGGGGGGGGTATTATTTTGGGTGTTTGAAACGGGCATCGGTGCTGGTGCTTTTACCCCTGTGGTTTTGGTAAAAGGCACTTGGCCTGCCATGATTTGATTGAGCCAGTTTTTTAAATCGTATTCGGCAAACAGTGCTTGCAGTTGTTCCATATTAGCGGGATGGCGCTGAATGTCATCTAAGTTGACGGGTAAATCACAGTCCAATTTAATGGTTGTCAGTTTGCGTGACAACAACAGTTGGTCGATGTTGTTACGAAGGTGTTCGCCTATTTTTCCGCCAATCATCGGCGCGTTGGCGATGATATTATCGACACTGCCAAATGAGCTAAGCCACTTAACCGCCGTTTTAGGGCCACACTTGGGAATCCCTGGAATATTGTCTGAACTGTCGCCCACTAAGGCTAAATAATCAATGATTTGATCGGGACGCACCCCAAATTTTTCCACCACAGAATCGGGGGTTAAAAAGGTGTTGTTCATGGTGTTGATTAAGGTCACGTGTTCATTGACCAGTTGGGCTAAATCTTTGTCGCCAGTGGAGATCAATACATCATGTTTGGCTTCTGTGGCTTGCTGGGCAAAGGTGCCCATGACATCATCGGCCTCTACGCCATCAATCACCAATAAGGGGAGTCCTAGTGCTTTTACGATTTTGTGAATCGGCTCAATTTGTGAGCGTAACTCATCAGGCATAGGTGGGCGGTGTGCTTTGTATTCAGAGTACATTTCGTGGCGAAACGTAGGGCCTTTGGCATCAAAAATAACCGCCATTTTTTCAGGCTGATATTTTTCTAATAATTTACCCAGCATATTAATGACCCCAAAAATGGCACCGGTTGCTTGCCCTTTACTATTGGTTAAGGGCGGCATACCGTGAAAGGCTCTAAAAAGATAAGAGGATCCATCCACTAAAATAAACGGGCTGTCTGGGTTCGTATGGATTTGTGGTGTGGATTCAGTCATTTTATGGCCTAATATGGTAAAATTTGTCGCACTATTTTACCAACTATTCACCCGCTCTAAGAGACTTTACTGTATGTCCGTTTACACCGTTGTTGCACAAAACCAGTTGATTGATTTTTTAAAAGACTATGACGTAGGCGTTTTAGAGAGTTTTGAAGGCATCAGTGCTGGCATTGAAAATACCAACTATTTTGTCAATACCCTTAAAGAGGGAGAGGTTCAGCGGTTTGTATTGACCATTTTTGAGCATCATTCGTTTGATGAGTTGCCCTATTTTTTAAATATTATG
>JAMOLY010000183.1 GCA_027068835.1 Thiomicrorhabdus sp.
AACTGTTTTAATATTCATGCTTGGTCTCCTTTTCTATTAATTGAAAGATTTATATCTCAATTATGGCACTTTGATGCCGCATTAAAGAGGAGGAGACCATCTCATCTGTTTTTCCGTGTTTTGTATTTATTCCTAACTATCAATTAAATCAAAACCACCACTAATAATAAAATCCTGAAGCAATTTATCAATTTTCACATTCACTTTAAAAACAGAAAGGCTAGACCCTTCCAACTTTTCAAAATAAACTTTAGCTTTCACCTTATCAACCGTGCTTTTTAAATCATCAAAGCGTCCAAATTCATTGATATTTTCTTCAGTAACCTCTGTGTTCATTAGGCTGTTTAATTTATCTTGGTTCAAATCTAAAAGTTGAGAAATAGCTGAGACTTGCGCGTTCTTAGCATTGAATTGATATTCTGTAATCAACTCCCTAAAGCTTTTTCCTTCCTCAAAATTCACATCGCCGCGTTGCACATCATGAATAAAGATATTCGCATACTTTTGTTCTTCCTGCGTTAGTGAGGCGAAGGACTTATGCAACTCATCTAAGGTATTTTGCACCTGTTCACCGTCTGCGCCCTCTTGTTTAAGGGTTTTTAGGTATTTATCAAAACGAGTATTCATATAATCGGCGTCGATTTTCCCCGTATCTATCTCTGTTAAATAGCCATCAATTTCAAAAGGCACATCACCCGTACCGCCACCGCCTCCGCTACCATTTGATAGTTCCTTATAACGTAACACGAGTATTAAATAGGTGTTTTCATCAAAATGTAATGTTGTTTTCGCTTTGCTTTTAGCTGCATCAAAACTAAAACCTTGGATTTTAGCCGCGTCTAAATGCTCATTGAAATTTTTGAAGAGTTTGGCAAACTGGCCACACACAGTAGCGTCATCAGGGAGCTTTTCAAAACTAGCAACGCCCGCATTCTCAAACAGCTCAACAATTTCATCATAAATCGTGTTTAATTTTTTAAGATTGCTCTCCAGCTTATCAACAAATAGGGCAATGGGTTTATCACCTGAATACAACTTAATTGCATCATCAACATTGCGTTCCATCGTGTGAGGCTTTCGGTAATAACGAATTGTGCCAAACGGCTTGTCTGGGCCAAATAAGCGATTAGTGCGTGAAAATGCCTGAATAATATTTTCATAGCGCAGCACCTTATCCATGTAGAGCGTATTCAACCATTTAGAATCAAACCCCGTCAGCATTTGATCAACCACAATCAGCAGGTCGATCTGTTGTTCTGGTGTTTTTTCAATCCTTACATAAGGGATTTTATGGGCAAGCCTTGCCGCTATATCTTTTTTAAATTTACCGTGTGTGGCTAAGGTAAAATCTTGCTCGTATTTTTCATTATAGTCAGTGATGATTTCAATCAAACCATCCTGTTTAACGGTCACGCTGTCCGAGTCACCAAGGTTATCGAAATTAGGGTCAAACAACGCCGTAATGTTTAGCTCAGGCTTTGCCTTTTTCAAAAGGCGATAATAGTCGATTGCCTCAGGAATACTATGAGTGGCAAAAATGGCATGAAACTTACTATCTTGGCTAAGGTTAATCCAGTTTTCAACAATATCCTTAACCACTTCTGTTTGATGTGCATCACACTTGTATTGCGCGTTGCTCAGCTCATCTTCAATACCTTTTATATATTTTCCCGATACTGTATCGGTATGCCCAGCCATATTGACCTTATGCATATAATAGTTATATTTTTCTTTTTTAACAGGATCAGAAAAAGCTTCACTTTGAGTCTTTGCCCTAGCCTTTTCAAGCGCCACTGCAACGCGCAAATCTTTGTCTTTATAGGTCATCACCTTATAAGGGTCAAAACCCAAAACATTCTTATCGCGAATACCATCGGCAATACTGTAGCGATGTAACTCATCCCCAAACACTGTCGCAGTAGAGCTTTTTTTCTTTTGGTTTTCATCCTGAATCGGTGTACCTGTAAAGCCAAACAATACCGCAGAAGGAAAGGTTTGTTTTATGGTGATAAGCATATCGCCAAAAGTCGAACGATGCGCTTCATCAATAATAAACACCATGCGCTTAGCATTGATCAGCTCAATATCGTGGCTATTTAAACTGCTACCTGCTTCATTAATCTCTTCAACAATATTGCTCATTTTTTGAATAGAGCTAACAATTAACGTATCAGCAGGGTCGGTGCTTTTAAGTTTGGTAATCAACACACCCGTATTTTCAGTGGCTTGTACCGATTCTCCATCACTGGCAAAGCCCTTATATTCACGCAAAGATTGAACACCAAGCTCAATCCTATCCATTAAAAACACAACCTTATCCGCATCTTTAGAGTTAGCAATCAACTGAGCCGACTTAAAACTGGTCATGGTTTTACCAGAGCCAGTGGTATGCCACACATAACCGCCTAAACGGTCTTTATCTGCCCAATCTATTTTAGACACCTTGTCCGAAATCGCACTTGCCGCATAGTATTGATAACTACGCATCACTTTAAGCACACCATCCGAGGTATCAGCAACCGTGTAAAAACCAATCAATTGATGCGCCATCGGGATAGACAGCAAATCACCCACCACTTTTTTCCATTCATTGATTGGCTCGTTTCTAAAATCTGCCCAATTAAAATAAAAGTCTGGGTTAAATTTTCCCTCTGCGCCAGGGTTAGAAAAATAAAGCGTCTCGTTTGGCTCCATTGCCACAAACACCTGCACCAACGCAAACAAACCACTAAAAACACCCTCAGCAGAATATTGTTCGATTTGCTGAGTCGCCTTACTCACGGGCACACCGCTACGCTTGAGTTCGATATGTATAACGGGCATACCATTAATCAGTAGCAACACATCACCACGGCGATCATTTAAGATTTTAGATTTTCTGCCAAATTGCGGTTGTTGCACAATTTGATAAGTGCTTTGCCCTGCGGCTATCTCTTGGCGGTCATATATTTTTAAGCTGACCTCTTTACCTAAATGCAAAGGATCATCTGGGTTATCACGAGTAATTGAAACCGTTTTACCATTAATAAAACCATTGAGTTTGAGCGGAGTTTTTAAATCACGAATCTGCTCAACAATTTGCTGCATTTCACTGCTTGTTAAAGGCGTATCGTTTAAGCGGTCAATATCACCATTGTTTTTTAATAGAATTGTCGCCCAGTTATCTAGCAAATCCGCCTCACTGGGGTATTTTATGACGCCATCTACCCAGCCTTTGTTTTTTAACTCGTGGACTAAGGCGTTTTCAAAATCGGATTCTTTACTGAATATCATGATTCGTCTTCGCTGTCTTTTTCGTTATTTTTTTCGCACTCTTCGGTTTTATAAAGGGTATAGCCTTCATAGTGATAGCTGGCATCAATGCCTTTCATGTAAATCGCACTGTCATTGATTTTGTCCGTTAGAGCCTGTTTGAGCAGTACATTGATTTCAATATCTTTAATGGGGCTACGTTCCATTGCCAGTAGGTAATCATCTTTATCAACTTGGCTCCAATCAACCACCTGTTTAAGTTCTTGTTTTAAAATGAGATCGAGCCAAATACGTGTACTGCGCCCATTGCCTTCTCTAAACGGATGCGCGATGTTCATTTCTACGTATTTTTCTATTATTTCATCAAAGCTTGAATGTGGCATGGTTTCTATGTTGTCTAAAGCCGCCTTGAGATACATCACTGGGGCAAATCTGAAGTTTCCTTTTGCCATGTTCACCGTGCGAAGCTTGCCCGCAAAGTCATAAATATCACCAAAAAGGTAAAGATGAATATCCGCTAATGCCTGAAAACCACCCGCATCCAGTGAGTCTAAAAAACCGCTGGTAAACAGCTTATGCGCTTTGGCTTTGCTGAGCTTTTCCTCAACCCTTGCCAGCTCCACCGCATCGGTGATGTTTAGTTTGTTTTCTAAGATCATGGGTGCGTTTCCTTGGTGTTAGACAAACATCTTAGCTAAGCAGGCTTGTTTGATATTGTTGAGCTTTTTTAATTGGGCTTGGTGGTGACTTAGGAGGGTGTCGAGGTGTTTGAATAAGTTGCCTATTTTGGTTTGTTCTTCAAGCGCTGGTACTGAAATATGTGTTTCTAGGATATTTTTATTATATAGCCGTTTAATCGTACTTCCTTCTAAACCACTCCACTTAACAATTGAATAGAAAACCTTTAAAAAAGAATTCTCAACTTTGCCATCGTGCTTAAGCCAAACAATATTTGAATCCTGAAAATATTGGTCATCTCCAGTATATTCAACCATTCTACCTATACTCCCAGAAGCTGAAATCAAAAGATCTCCCTCTTCAGGAAAGGGATACTTTGATTTGTATTTATCAAACAACTCTCTTGAAATAAATGCATCAGGTTTACTTCCAAATGTTCCAATTTTGAAGAAAGGAATATCTCCTTCATCCGAAGTTTGCTGTTTAAATATTCTCTTATTCATTGCTACAGAACCAATATCACCCAACTTCCTCTCTTCCCATTTGTCACTAAAGCCCTTGAAACGAATATCAGGTACAGCTTCCCCTTGTTTTGGGAACATTTTTTCGAGCAGGGCTTTTTTGATGTTTAACAGCTTGTCATGCTTTTGCTGATGCTGGGCGATAAGGGAGTCAAGTTGTTGAAAATAACTGCCGATTTTGGTTTGTTCTTGGTAGATAGGTTTGAAAACATAGAACTCTTTCATTTCTGACGAAAGAATATGCTTTATTGTATTGCCTGTCGTAATTTCCGATAACTTAGTTTTTGAATTAGCAGTTTGAAATTGGTAGTTAAAAAAGTAAGGGTAAGTTTTCCCCTTCGGTTCTGTAAACATTATTAATGCGTGAGCTGCTATATTATTGAGTTCTGGCGGTATAACAGCAGTGTGACCAACATGTCCAGATTGAACCATGACAATATCACCTGTACGTAGCCATTTATCTGACTGTTTTTTATAAAACTCATCATTAATAAAAATTTGATTCTTCTTATTTATTTGTCCATTCTTTACATTATTTGATTCTAAATAAAAATGTCCTTTATCAACATAGAATGGTGTTGCAGTTCCAACAAAAGCATTACGTATTTTATTGTATATAGACTCTAGCTCTCGCTCTTCCCATTCCCCACTAAACCCCGCAAAACGAATCTCAGGCACATGATTATCCACACTCATCTATCCACCCTTCAAAAACGATTGAAGTTCTGCCATGCCCTGCATATCTGCTTCATTGCCCGTTAGCTCATCTATTAACGTCGCAAGTTGTTTTTCAGTGTCTTGTATATTGCCTGCAACATCGGCATAAGTAGTGGCGTATTTATCGGCTAGGGTTTGTACTTTGGTGGTAAGGGTATTAATAATGCTTTCGGGCAGTTTGTTGAGTGCGTTTAGCAATGGGCTTATCCATTTAAGTTCTAGCAGTTCATGCACTTGCTCGTCGCTAAGTGCTTCGATGGTGGTTTTTGTTTGCAGGTGCAGTGTGTCAGCCTCACTTTTAAGTGCTTTTTTAAGTGCTTTCTCCTCGCTAATTAAGGCATTGACTTGGAGTATTTTGGCTTCATAAGATTCTTGATCAAAAACACCGCCTTGTTTTAGTTCTGCCTTGAGTTGTTTTGCTTCTTTAATCACGCTGGCATTCACAAAGGCATCACCGCTTTCTTTAATTGTGTCGGCTTCTTTTTCTTCTTCGCTTAGTGAGTCAAGTATCTCTTCATACTCTGCGCTGATTTCTGCAAGGCGGTTTTCTTGCTCTTTTAGCGCTTGTAGTGCTTCGTTTAGGTGGGTGTTTTGCACTAAGTCAAACGGTAGAATATGCCCCAGCCAGCCGTCTTGTACTTCGGTGTCTTTGCCTTTTACTTTTTTGATGACCATGTTTGGGTCAACTTGTTTACTAACGGCAAAGCCTTCGGTTTGTAGCACTTCTAAATCGCTGGCGATGGTTTGCCAACTGTTATCGAGCTGTTGGTAAGCTTGGTACTTGTCGATTAAGGCGATGTTTTGTAAGCGTGTAAACAGCTCATTGCTCAGCATGGCTTCATGCTGTGCAATGTTAATGCTATCCATTTGGGTGATGAGTACTTTTTTAAGATAATCATCAAAATCACTAAAGGCGCTTACGAATGTTTGGGTAAATGCTTTTACCTCGTGGTGCTGGGTGATGGTTTGTTTTACATCGTTTGTGTTTATTTTTAACTGGGCATAGTCGAATTGAGCAGAGTCAGAGTCTTTGGCAGTTTGTTCAAACAGTGCCTCACGCAAGGCAGGAAAGGCTTGCCAATAATTATCTAATTGGTTTATCTCTTTTTGAGGAAGCCCGCCGAGCATGGTGGCGTGTAAATCCCAACTTATCGCATCTGCTGATGAGTCTACATATCTTGGGATATTGAGATTGTAATCATTTTTACGAATATCGGCTTTGCTAACCAATTTTGAATATTTGGCGATAGTGTCACGGTTGATGACGGTATCAGTGATGCGTTTAATATCTGAGGCTTGTAGTTTGTTATTTTTGCCTTCTTTTATGAAATGTTTGGAGGCATCGACGATGAGTATATCGGTGTCTTTCACATCAGCGCGTTTTTGTTTTAATACGATAATAATGGTGGGGATGCTTGTGCCAAAAAAGATATTGGCAGGCAGACCAATCACGGCATCAATATGATTTTGTTCAATTAAGTTTTTACGAATTGCCCCTTCTTCTCCACCACGAAATAACACGCCGTGGGGTAACACAATGGTCATTATGCCATCGGGCTTTAGGTGATACAGATCATGCAGTAAAAAGGCGTAGTCTGCCTTGGTTTTGGGCGCTAAGCCAAAACGTGCGTAGCGTGGGTCGTTTTCTTTATTGGCTGAGTCCCAGCTTTGTGAATATGGCGGATTGGATACCACGGCATCGGCATACAATGGATCATAAGAGCCGATGGGATCATTTTCATTAAAATAGGGCCAGTCGTCTGCTAGGGTGTCGCCATTACGAGTAACAATATTGTTGGGCAATATGCCACGCATGACTAAATTCATGCGGGTGAGGTTGTAGGTGTTGGCTTTTAATTCTTGGGCGTAATATTTTATATTGTCTTTATTGTCTACGTGTTTGGCAACGCTGTTACCAATGTTGATTAACAAGGAGCCTGAGCCACTGGTTGGGTCGTATATTTGGATTTTTTCTTTGTCTTTTAAGTGATGCGCGATAATTTCGGACATGAGTAGCGAGACTTCGTGCGGCGTGTAGAATTCGCCCGCTTTTTTACCTGCGTTGGAGGCAAATTTTTCGATCAAATATTCATAGATATAACCCAGCACATCGTAGTCTTGCTTGCCATCCATTGGGATATCTTTTATGAGTTGTAATAGCTCACTGATGGCTTTGGTTTGTTTGGCGGCACTTTCGCCCAGCTTACTTAGACCGGTTTGTAGGGTGTTGAAAATACCATCAAATAATTTTTTGTGGTTTTTGTGTATTAAGCGATCAAACGCGGAGAGTGCATCGCGCACATTTGAGACATCAAAGTCACTGCCTTGGTTGATCCATGTTGAGAATAAGTGTTCGTAGGCGATAAAATAGCCAAGGTCTTTTTTTATGTAATTTGCTGTTTCAATATCGTCTTCAGTGAGTGATGCTATATCATCGTCTGACATACCTTCGTTTTTTGCAAACTGGACTTGTTGGTCGGATAGGTATTTATAAAAAATGAAGCCTAAAATGTAGTCTTTGTATTCATTGGCTTCTATTTTAGAGCGCATTTGGTTAGCTGATTCCCAAATTTTTGCGGCTAATTGTTGTTTATTCAAATCTACATCCTTTATTTAAATTTGTTGTGTTCTTTTTTGGGACTTTATGTGTGCTTTTATGGGTGACAGTGTACTAAGCCGAACAGTTTTCCACCATAGCTTATATAAATGAGAGTATAAAAAAACACAAAATACCGAAAAACAGGGGGGGTGGTCAGGGCAAACGCATTAAAAGTTGTTAGTTTAAAACAACTTATGAGATATTACTGATTTTTACATAAGGAGTATGTCATGGGCCTATGTACTTCCAGCTATTTTGAAAATATAAATGATCCTCGTATA
>JAMOLY010000184.1 GCA_027068835.1 Thiomicrorhabdus sp.
ATTACAACCATGTGCGCCCACACAGTACCAATGGTTATTTACCACCAGAGAAATTTGAGCAGAAGCGATTGGACAAAATTAAACTACTTTAAATGTCATCTAGGTACGAAATAGGGTTGCCATTCCATAGTGTAGGCGTTCCATAACGCTATTTGTTTGAAGACACCACTTGCTCGTTAAGTTTGGGTTTTAAAAAAGTATTTAAGCGGTTTAAATTGTGATCTAAGTGCTTTTTTGTTGGTGATGATGAGGCTTTCTGATTCATCATAGTAACTTTGCCTGTTTTTTCATTTATTTTTGTTATGATGGTCGAGCATGAATTGAACGTGTCGTACTTTTTTAATTGAGAGGAATAGAACATGGTAATCAAATATTTAGCAGTGCTAACATTTTTAATGCTGAGTTTTTCGGTGTCAGCCGCACCCGTAAATGTTAATAAGGCATCGGTTGATGAAATTTCAGCAGCCTTAAGTGGTATTGGTCCAGCCAAAGCTGCAGCCATTTCAAAGCACTGTAAAAAGGTAAAGTGTAAAAAACCAGAAGACTTGTTAATGGTAAAAGGCATTGGTGAAAAAACCTTGAAGAAGATTTCAAAGGATCTACGTTTTAAAGGTAAGTAAAACGGCTTGAATAGATATTGATCGAAAGGAAAGCCCTATCCCATTGTGTAAGCACAGCGGGGTAGGGCTTTTTTTTCGTCTATTTCTGAATATAATTTAATACAATATACGCTTTCGTGCCTAACGCTCCTATATCAGACAAAGGTTTTTAGACAGTCATATGACAATTAAATTTACAAAAATGCAGGGTTTAGGCAATGATTTTATGGTCGTGGATGCGATTCACCAAACTATAAAATTTTCCCCTCACCTTATTCAACGATGGGCAGATCGCCATTTTGGCATTGGCTTTGACCAGTTATTAGTGGTTGAAGAAGCTACGCAAGTAGGCGTTGATTTTCGATATCGTATTTTTAATGCGGATGGTTCTGAGGTGCAACAGTGTGGCAATGGTGCACGGTGTTTTGCGCGGTTTGTGCTGGATAAGGGGCTGACTGATCAAACAGAGATTACGGTGGAAACCGCCTCGGGTGTGATTGTACTGTACATTGAAGCCGATGGTTTGGTACGGGTAAATATGGGAATACCTAATTTTAAACCACAAAGTTTGCCTTTTTACCCCCCCCTGCAACAGCAAACCCAAGCGCAAGAGTTTACACCCTATACACTGGATGCTTTAGGGTCGAGCGTGACAGTGGGCGTGGTGTCGGTAGGGAACCCACATGCCGTATTGGCGGTGGATGATATTAACAGCACTCAAGTGGCACAATTGGGTGCAGCGTTAGAGTCGCATGACGCTTTTCCAGAACGGGTGAACGTAGGCTTTGCTCAAACTATTGATCGTAACCACATTGCGTTAAGAGTGTATGAGCGTGGCGCGGCAGAAACCTTGGCGTGCGGTACGGGTGCGTGTGCCGCTATGGTGGTGCTTAAGCGTTGGGGCGCGGTGGATGATTCTGTGACCGTCAGCTTGCCTGGCGGTGACTTGCTTATTCAATGGGGGGGAGGCATTCACGATTCGGTTTGGATGACGGGTTCTGCGGTGACTGTTTTTGAAGGAGACATTGCAGATGAGTAAGTCTACATTACATGCGGAAGAGGTGGTGGAATATTTAGATCAAAACCGAAAGTTTTTTCATGCCTGTCCTAATTTACTGGATGAACTGAGCATTCCGCACCCTAAAACAGGCAAAGCAGTCTCGTTGCTTGAGCGTCAAGTCTTTCAGTTACGGGAGCAACGGGATTCGTTAAAAATTGAGATTGATTCCTTAAAAAATATTGCGGGAGAGAACGGCCAGCTCTTTTTAAAAGTGCAGGTTTTTACTAAGAATTTAATGGCGACTCAAACAGACCAAGCGGCGGTGGACTGTATTTATCAAAGTATGAAAGAGCTGTTTCAAGTGGAGCATGTGGCAATGGTCTCTTGGGAGATGCCTAGTACGTGCTTGAAGGGATTGAGCCAGTTAGGTGTAAGCCAAACGTGGGCAGATACGCTTAAAACAAGTTTAGAACTGAATAAACCCGCGTGTGGCTTTGTGGACAAAGAGTGGAAAAAAGGTTTGTTTCATACGCAAGCGGCGATGAAATCGGTCTGTTTTTTACCGTTGGGTGATGAAAGTGTTTGGGGAGTATTGGCGCTGGGCGCACAAACAGAACGCTTTAATCCCGATTTAGGTACCTACTTTTTAACCATGATGTCGGAACTTATCTCTGCTAAATTAAACCATTTGTTTAAGCGCACGGACTAGGCTACTTTTGTGTTAACGGATTTTTTAAGAACCTTACAGGTACAGCAAAAATCGACGCATACCATTACAAATTATCAGCGAGATATTGAAGACTTTTTAGCGTTTTACCTTACGGGGCAAATGCGCCAAGAGGGGGACGCTGGTGCAATTGCCGAACGTCAACGCATGATGAGTAGTTTTTCGGATTGGTCGATCATTGATGCGGAAGCGATTCGGGCATTTTTGGCGTTTCGAGTGCATCAGGGTATTAGCGCCCGCACACTGGCAAGACAGCTCTCCGCACTGCGCTCTTTTTATGATTACCTGTTGCGGGAGTCGTTGGTATTAAAAAATCCTGCAAAAGGGGTGAAAGCCCCCAAACAACCGCAACCATTACCCAAAAGTTTGGATGTGGATTGGACACAAAAATTATTAGAGCAGTCCATTGAGTCTTGGCAAGACGTACGAGATCAGGCAATTTTTGAGCTGCTTTATTCAGCGGGTTTACGTGTTTCAGAATGTGCCACATTGGATCTCTCACCTGGGTTAGATGAGTTAGAGTCGGGTTGGGTACGTGTTTGGGGTAAAGGCCAAAAACAACGCCTTGCTCCTGTGGGATCAAAAGCCCTTCAGGCGATCAATGCTTGGCTCTCTATTCGAGAACAATATGCCAATGGGGATGAGCAGGCGGTGTTTGTTAATCAAAGAGGGGGACGTTTTGGTGTACGTTCCATTCAAAACAGTTTGGATAAACGTACCTTAAAAGCAGGCTTACCCACTAAAATGTCCCCCCACCGATTACGCCATGCCTGCGCCACACACGTATTAGAATCCAGCGGAGATTTACGTGCCGTGCAAGAAATATTAGGCCACGCCAATTTATCGACCACCCAAATTTATACCAAGTTAGATTTACAGCATTTGGCGCAAGTATACGATCAAGCGCATCCGAGAGCCAAAAAGACGAAGTAAGATTTTTATGGAGAGGGGGGGGAGAAAATTTAGTTTGAATTTTAATAGTTCGAATACTTCTCTACTTTTCACGTAAAATACGCCTATTCAGTTGGAAATTAAAGGAAAGCAGAGATATGTCATTTAGAGGAACCACTATTTTATGCGCCAAACGCAATGGCGAAATGGTGATTGGTGGAGACGGTCAAGTGACGCTTGGTCATGTCGTCATGAAAGGCAATGCGCGTAAAGTCAGACGTTTATACAATAAAGAGGTGATTGCAGGGTTTGCGGGTGCAACCGCCGATGCGTTTACGTTATTTGAACGATTTGAAGCCCGCTTACAAACACATAACGGTCAGCTAATGCGCGCCGCGGTTGAGATGGCAAAAGAGTGGCGTACCGATCGTGCTTTACGTAAATTAGAAGCGATGATGTTGGTGGCGGATAACGACAATATGCTACTGATTTCAGGAACGGGCGATGTCATAGAGCCACAAGATGATTTTATTGCGATTGGTTCTGGTGGCAGTTACGCACACGCGGCAGCGCAAGCATTGATGGCTAATACCGATTTATCAGCTCGTGACGTGGTTGAAAAATCGCTACACATTGCAGGTGATCTTTGTATTTATACCAATCATAATTTAACCATTGAGGCATTGGGGGAAAAATAATCCCCCCCCCCCACGTCTTTAAACTTAAATCTAGGAGGAACAGTATGGCAGAGAGTCCAAAAACACCCGTAACAGATACGATAAGTGAAACCAAATCACAGGGGATGGGAGAGAAAGTTTTTGAATCCATTTTGTGGAACAGTCGTTTTGTTGTATTGGTTGCGGTGGTCGCCAGTTTGATTACGGCATTTGCTATTTTTTACTTAACGGCGATTGATGTCTATTACACGATTTCGCATTTGGCGCATTATCATGCGTTGCCCGATGCTGAACGTGCAGTGTTAAAGTCGCAAACCATTGCACACGTTGTAGGCTCGGTGGATGGATTTTTATTAGGTGCGATTATGTTGATTTTTGCACTTGGGTTGTATGAGTTGTTTATCTCTAAAATTGATGTAGCGGGTACAAAACATGGCGCAAGCAATATTTTATTCATTAACTCGTTAGATGAATTAAAAGACCGTTTGGCAAAAGTCATTGTCTTGATCTTAATCGTCATGTTCTTTGAGCAAGCCATCTTTTTGAAGCCGACGGAATCAATAGACCTGTTATATTATGCACTGTCTATTTTATTGGTGTCTGGTTCGTTGTACTTGTCGCATAAAGCGTTTCAAAAGTAGCCACAATTTAGATATCCCTTGAATAAGGGGGTCAATTTAGCAAAAAGCCCGTGATTGAATGTTCAATTGCGGGCTTTTTTATTGTTCGAGTAAGGGGGTAACTGGAATAGAAATTTGTTTTTTTGGAGAGTCGCTCCATTGATAGTGGCGTGTATAGGCTTGCACGGAATGAGTGCAATGGGTCTTGCAGGGTTTACTTTGGCAAGTGGAGGTGGCATTGACTTCGAGTACATGCCCTTGCTGTAGCAAGGGGTGCAGTAACCCCAGCGCAGCCTTTTCGGATATATCAAAATGGGCTTTAATATCATTTAATGAGACTCGTTGGTGTTGTTTAATGTAGCTTTTAAGTTTGAGTAGAATCATTTTTACCCTCCCTCTCTTTTTCCAATCTGGCGCAGAGTTAAGTAAATAAATACCATAATGGAAGAGAGGACGATTAGCCAAATTAGGCTGGAGGTGGGGTGTTGATTAAAGGTAGCGGTTTGATAAAAACCAACTGCTACACTGTAGCCTAAAGTGAGGCTCCATCCGCCACTGTATAGCGCCCACTTCCATCCAAGCTCCTGTTTGATGGCACCAAAGGTCGCGATGCAAGGAAAGTAGAGCAGTATCAGTAATAGGTAGGCATAGGCGCCAATATGGCCATCAAAATGGTTAACCATTTTATCCAGTGTAGAGAGTGTAAATCCTTGCTCTTCGGCAATTTTAAGCTTGTTTTCAATGTTGTCGATGGCGCGTAATCCAAGGGGGTCTGCTACATTGGTAAATAAGTTGGATAGGTTGGAGGGAACGGTGGCAAATGCCGTACCCATAGCGTGTATAAAATTATAAGGTTCAGCGTTTTCTGTGGCACTGTTCTGATTTTGATACAGAGCATCCAGTGAGCCCACCACGACCTCTTTTGCTAATAAACCTGTAATTAATCCAACGGTGGCAGGCCAGTTTTCTTCGGTAATACCGAGTGGTTCGACAACGGGGGCGGCTAATTTAGCAACGGTGCTAAGTACAGAGTGTGGTTGGTTTTCATTGCCAAAGGTGCCGTCTGTTCCAAGGCTGTTAAAAAAATTAATAACAAGCACGACCAGTACGATAATTTTACCCGCATCTAAAATAAAGCTTTTGAGCTTATTACGTGTACTGAGCAATACATTGACTGTCGCAGGTTTATGGTAAATAGGCAGTTCCATGAGCAGGGCGGGTGCATTGCCTGGTAGAAGCGTGTGTTTTAACAGCAGTGCGGTGAGTATGGCGGCCAAAATGCCCACTAAATACAGTGAAAAAACAATCAGAGCGGCATGTTCAGTAAAGAAGGCGGTTGCAAACATCACGTATACGGTTAAGCGAGCACTGCAAGACATAAAGGGGGTCATCATTGAGGTCATGATGCGATCTCGTTGATTGGGCAGAGTTCGGGTGGCTAATACGGCTGGAATATTACACCCAAAGCCGATGATGAGTGGAATAAAGGCTTGTCCTGATAAGCCCAGATGGCGCATGAGATTATCCATCACCAGTGCCGCACGTTGCATGTAACCCGTTTCTTCCATAATGGAGAGCATTAAAAAAAGTGCGCCAATGACGGGAATAAAGGTGGCGACAACTTGAATACCGCTGCCAATGCCTTGTGCCAAAAAAGAGATAAGCCAAGTTGGGGCGTGCATGGACTCCAGTAAAACGGTTGGCCCATCGACAAATAAAGCTTGTGCGCCTAAATCAAAAACATCTAAAAAGGCATTGCCCACCACGATGGACAGGGCAAACACCAAATACATAATGCCTAAAAACAGCGGCATGCCTAAGTAGGGGTGCAGTAACCAGCGATCCAGTCGATCGGTTGTACTGCGGGTAAATTGGTCGGTATGTATTTGGCACGCGTGCGCAGCATCGTGCGCAAATTGAAAATATAAGTCGGCAATAATCAGTGCAAGGTCTTCTTGAAACCGTTGCTCTAAGCCTTGTTTTTCGGTTTGGCAAAAGGCTTGTAAATTATTGGGTGCAGATTTAGGTCGCACCAAATAGTGTAAAATTTGCCAGCAAGAGGGAGTAAATTTGTCATTAATGGCTTGGTGTACGTTGAGTACCGATTGATTCAGCTCATCAGGAAGGTGGAGGTTCAATGGGATTGGTGTGTGTGTTAATAGCTCTGGTAACCGCTGTTTAAGAAGGTCAATGCCCTTGTTGTAATAGGCAGAGACGGGAATAACAGGGCAACCTAATTGCTCGGCGAGTTTATCGCTGTCAATCTGAAGGTTACGCTCACTCAATAAATCCATGCGATTGAGCACCACCACAACAGGCAATCCCATGTGTAAGAGTTGTGCGGTAAGAAAAAGTTGCCGTTCTAAACTCGTGGCATCGACCACATTAATAATAAGGTCGGGCGAAGCGGTTTGTAAATAGTGACAAGCCACCTGTTCATCCAAGCCACTGTGAGAGGTCTGCTCTAAGCTGTACACACCAGGCAAATCAATTACGTCATAGCGGTGCTGGCTGACTTCAAATTGTCCTGCGGTTTGTGCCACCGTCACCCCTGGCCAATTTCCTGTGGTTTGCTGGCTGCCTGTGAGTCGATTAAAGAGTGTGGTTTTGCCACAATTTGGATTACCAATTAACCCGATTTTAAAGCGGTTTGGAGAGGGGGGGGGAGAATTTTTTGTATTCATTTAGAGCAACTCAACCTGTATGTAGGTTGCAATGTTCTGATCCATCGCAAAGCGGCTACCATCTACGCTGACCACGATATTGTTGCCATATTTTAAAACAAATTCTACAACGCTGTTGGTATGGAACCCTAAATGGACAAGACGCATTTTGATTTTAGAATCCCCTAATAATGCTGTAATCTGGCTAATTTGTCCTGCGGAGCATTGCGACAAAAGCTGATTATGTTGGGCGGGTGTTTTAAGTTTAGGCATATCGATAACCCTAAATGATAATTGTTTTTATTTGCATATAGAATAGCAAATTTATAAGAGGAGTTCAAATTACTTGTTTTAATAGGGGGGGGGTAAAAATAATGATAATCTTGGCATTACGTATCTCATGAGGTATTATTTGTAGCATGATTTTTTGATAATAAGTGAAAAGTAAGGAGTTTGAATAATATGGACATAGGAAATCTTTTGCAATTAGGTGTTTCTGCTTTTATGAAAAGTGGTCAAAGTGGTGATGCTGGTAGTAATTTAAATTCAGACACGCTAACGTCGGCATTGTCTGGTTTGATGGGTGGAGAAGGCGGTTTTGATATCAGTAGCTTGCTTAGCAACATGCAAGGTGGTGATTTATTAGGTATGGCACAGTCTTGGTTAGGCGATGGTGAAAACCAATCCATTGATGCAAACCAAATAATGAGCTTATTTGGTTCGGATAAAATATCAGCATTCGCCTCTCAGTTAGGAATGAGTGAAACCGAAGCCGTTGGTGGTTTAACGGATGCGATTCCTCAAATGATTGATCAGGCCAGCAGTGGCGGTTCTATTTT
>JAMOLY010000185.1 GCA_027068835.1 Thiomicrorhabdus sp.
TGAAGCGTCTTGCGACCACACAGTGGATTGGTTTGCCAAATATTTTAGCCAATCAATCGCTTGTGACGGAGTTGATTCAGGAAGAGGCAACCCCACATAAAATTGCGATACAGATGGGGCGTTTAATTATGGATACGCGATTAAGAGAAAGTCAAATTGATGCTTTTAAACAGCAATATACTTCGTTAAAGCAGAATGCATCAGAACTAGCCACAGAGGCTATTGTAGACTGGGCGGGCTTAAATAATAAACAACATGCAAAATAAACGGTTTTTAGAAGAACAGACGCCTGAGTTTTTCTCTTTAACGGGGGAGACAGTAGGGGTTGATGAAGTTGGGCGTGGGCCTTTAGTGGGTAATGTTGTCGCTGCTGCGGTTATTTTACCCGTAGGCTGCCAATTAGCATTAAAAGATTCTAAAAAACTGTCAGCCTCTAAAAGAGAGAAATTAGCGTCTTTAATTAAAGAACAGGCCGTGGCGTATGCCATTGCGATCGCAACACCTAAAGAGATTGATACTTTAAATATTTTGCAAGCCACAATGTTGGCCATGCAGCGTGCGATTTTACAGTTGGTGAAGGGGGGGGAGAAAATTTCTTACGTGTATGTGGACGGCAATCGCTGTCCTCAAGTTGCATTACCTTGTCAGTCCGTTGTGAAAGGGGATGACAAGGTCATGGAAATCAGTGCGGCGTCTATTTTGGCTAAGGTCTACCGAGATCAACAGATGTTTGAACTGCATCAACAATATCCTGAATATGGTTTTGATCAGCATAAAGGTTATCCGACCGTAAAGCATTTGTTGGCAATTAAGAAGTTCGGTTTAATTGAAGGGTATCGTTATTCGTTTAAACCTGTAAAGAAAGTGCTGGAATAGTTTCGGCTTCCTTCATTCGCCATCGGGCTAAATAATGTGTTTTGTCTGGCTTTGTTTTAAGTTAGAATTGAAATGTTTATAGTATTTTTAATGTGATTTAAGTGTTATCCATAAATCTTTCTCATTGTGTTAATAGTTTTAAATAGGTAAGGCGATAGGTATGAGTACTACTTTAGAGCAAGTTGAAAAAACCGCACAGTTAAGTAAAAACAATCAAATGAGTTTGATGATTTTTCAAGTTCAGTTTCCTAAACAAGATTGTGAACCGCCTTATTACGGGATGAATGTGTTTAAGGTTCGAGAAGTCCTAGAGGGTCGAGCTTATGATATCGCTCCCATGCCAGATCATAACCCTCTGATTGAGGGAATGATTGAGTTGCGTGGCGTCTATTTGCCAGTGATTGATCTGCCGAAATGGATGTCATTTGACATGACCGATGCAGAGCGAGAAAAATCGATTATTATTGTTGCGGACTTTAGTAATAATTTTATTGGGTTAAGGGTTTCACATATTTATGGGGTGGAAGAAAAGAATTGGTCTGATATTCATCCTGCTGGAAACTACAATGTGGATGTGAATTCGAACCAAATTGTAAACCACACTTATTTAGAAAACAGTGAAACACTCTGTTTTATTTTGGACATTGAAAAGCTATTAATTGAAGCGATGCCAACGGTGGCAGAAAAGATTTTTGCATCCGTTAAAACGGTTGAAAGCACAGACATACATTTTAGTGATGAAACATATCAAAAAATAATTTTATTTGCAGAGGACAGTAAATCCATTCAAAAATACATGGGAATGGTTTTTTCTCAGTTAGGATTGAAATATCAAGGTTTTGATGATGGCCGTCAACTACTGGATTATATTGATGAGCTAGAGTCGTTAGAGGATATTTTAGTGGTGTTTACCGATCTTGAAATGCCTGTTGCATCAGGGCATACTGTTATTAAAACCCTTAAATCGAATCCTCGAACCAATAAAATGAAAATTATTGTTCATACGTCAATGACCAGCGAGAACAACAGTCGAGAAGTTCTGGGAATGGGGGCTGATTATTTTATTGGTAAGGTGGACACGGATTTAATCATTGAAACAATTCAAAAAGTAGAAGGGAGTTATATTGAGCCAGATATTGAGTCTGTCGGTTAACCTTAGAGTTCATTAAAGGTATAAAAAAAGGCACCTGATCAGGGCGCCTTTTTTTTACTGCAACAAACCTAAAATTAACGCTGACGCGCTTTAAATTTAGGGTTTGTTTTACAAATAACATAAACTTTTCCACGACGCTTAACAATTTGGCAATCTTTATGGCGCTTTTTAGCGGACTTTAATGAAGATAAAATTTTCATGGGATATATCCATTCTTTTTATTGGGTCGAATATTTAAAACTAATTCAACTTAAGTTCAAATTTGAAGTCGCGGATTATAGCGGTTTAATCTTTCTCTGTCTAGTTTATTTTAAAATAGGGCTCTTAAAGAGCGTGCACGGCGATATCTTAACGTATAATGTTTGCATTTTTATAGACCTTCTTAAGGGGGTTTTTAGTATGTCTTTAAAGCCAGCAGTAGTCAAAAAAGTGAATGCAAAAGAAGAATCTATTTCTGGCTTAGGTATTGATGAGGTGATGGATGAGGGTGGAACGCTTTCTGAATTAATCGGAGACTATCATGCTCGTGCACCTCAAGTGGAAATGGCGTACGAAATTGAACAGCTGATTGATGCGGAAGAGACGTTGTTGGCTGAAGCGGGAACGGGTACAGGAAAAACCTTTGCGTATTTAGTACCCGCACTGCTTTCGGGCAAAACCGTTATGGTGTCAACCGCCACTAAAACATTGCAAGAGCAGTTGGTTCAAAAAGACCTTCCGATACTCTTTAAAGCGTGTGGTATGAAGGGTAAGGCTCGAATTCTAAAGGGGCGGGATAATTATCTTTGTCCTCAGCGTTTAGAAATTACAGAAACTGCTGAACAGCACAGTCGAGAAGATTGGAAAAAACTGGCTCTGATTCGAGACTGGGCAGAAAACAAGACCAAATCGGGTGATAAATCAGAATTAGAGGCGGTGGCGGAAGACGACCCTATTTGGCGTAAAGTGTGCGCGCGTTTAGAGTTTTGTCAGGCTGCGGAATGCACTGCGGATTCGGGCTGTTTTTATCCTAAAGTAAAGCAACAGGCGGTTGAAGCACAGGTACTTGTGGTGAATCATCATCTGTTTTGTGCCGATCTGTCTTTAAGAGAGCAAGGGTTTGGCGAGCTTTTACCCAATATGGAGGTGTATGTTTTTGATGAGGCGCATCAATTGCCTGATATTGCCGCTCAATTTTTAGGGTTTTCAATTACACGGGGTCAGTTAGATGAGTTGATTCGTGACATTAAGCAGGCACAAAAACTTGAATCTCCTGAGTCGATTGAACTGACGGATCAAGCGAATCATTTAGCGGAACAAATTAAAGTGCTAAATGAATCATTAGGAAAGTGGGAAAAACGCTGGACTTGGCAACAACTTGAAAGCGAATCGGCATTTCAATTGGTGATGAAACGTTTTATGGACTGTTTATCACTGTTAATTGAAAACCTTAAATCGGTTGCCGAAAGAGGCAAGCAAATTACCGCGGTGTATAAGCGAGCCAAAGATTTTGAGGGTCAGTTTAAAGAGTGGATGAGTGATAAGGCTGAAAATAAAATTCGTTGGATTGAATCGTCACAGGCTCGTTTTAAGTTGAATTTAACCCCTTTGAGTGTTGCCGCCCCGTTTAGTCGCCAAAGAGAGAGTATTGGTGGCGCATGGTTGTTTACGTCAGCGACATTAAGTGTGCGCGGTAAATTTGACTATTTTGCCAATCGATTGGGGTTAGGAGAGGCAAATACTCGCCATTGGGCAAGCCCATTTGACTATCCTAGCCAAGGAGTTATTTACCATCCGATTGGATTGCCAGAACCTAGAAACGAACAGTACATTAAAGTGTGTTTAAGAGCCGCGTGGCCTCTGCTTAAAGCCAGTAATGGGCATGCGTTTATTTTATTTACCAGTCATCGCGCCATGCAAGAGGCCAGAGCGATTCTTGAAAAACACTGGGAGGGCGCTCTTTTGGTTCAGGGAGACCTTCCAAAGCTTGTGTTATTACAGCGGTTTAAAGAAGCTGAGCAAACCATTTTACTGGGCACCAGCAGCTTTTGGGAAGGCGTTGATGTAAAGGGGGATGCACTAAAGCTCGTAATTATTGATCGCATCCCTTTTGCCCCGCCTGACGACCCTATTGTGCAAGCAAGAGAAGCGTATTTAAAAGAAAAAGGCCTTAATGGTTTTGTGCATTTTCAGCTCCCAGAGGCGGTTATGGCCATGAAACAAGGAGCTGGTCGGTTGATTAGAGATTCGAATGATCGTGGTGTTTTAATGTTGTGTGATCCCCGCCTGTCATCAAAAGGGTATGGCGCGACCATTCGAGATAGCCTGCCTGATTTTCCGTGGGTGTATTGTGCGGAAGAAGCCATTGAAAAGCTTACGTAACGACTCAGATAATCGTCACAAACATACTTAATTTTATTTGGAACATGACCATGAAAATCCTTTCTGTTTTAGCCGTAGAGACCTCTACCTCCGCTTGCTCAGTAGCCTTAATTTACAATCAAAAAACCTATCAACGCTATGAGATTTTGCCGCAAAAACATGCGCAGCGTTTATTGGTGATGGTGGATGAGGTACTGACCGAGGCGGGAATTTCAGGAGCGGATGTTGATGTGTTAGCTTATGGGGAAGGGCCTGGTGCTTTTACAGGGGTTCGGATTGCCGCAGGTGTGATTCAAGGGTTGGCATTGGGTTGGGATAAGCCAGTATTTGGCATCTCCTCTTTGGAAGCGATGGCTGAACGTGTGTTAAGTGAAACTCTTTTGAATGACTCTCAATCACGAACTGAAATTTCATGGTGTGCTTTAATGGATGCTAGAATGAAAGAGGTCTATATCCAGTCGGGTACGTTTAGTGTGGAGCATAATGTTTGGCAGGCATCAGATCCATGTTTGGTTTCACCAGAGGAAGCGGAAGAGCGAGTGAATGCTTTAGCGAAGGACTGCATTGGTTTAGGTGATGTGGAAAGAGAATACCCTGCGTTAACGAAATTATTTTCTCAATGGTTTGATACACTGCCTTCGGCAAGCGCGGTGGCAAAACTGTTTCAACGAATGAGTGAAAAAGGTGAAATAGAGTATCAAACGCTTGCTTTACCTGTTTATTTAAGAAACGATGTGGCAGACACCATTGCGGAACGAGCGAAAAAACGTTTAGCAAAAGAGGCTTGATTAAAAAATAATCAGGGTTGGATAAGGTTAGGAATTTGCTAATTTTTTTTTCATGTTTAACCGTGTATTACACATAAATTTATCCACATTTTTTGTGCATAAGTGATGAATTTTTTATTAAAAAATTAGGAGAGGAAGGATGGACAATTATCAACGAATTTTGGTGACCACCGACTTTTCAGAGCAAAGTATGACGGCACTCATGAAGGCAACGACTCTGGCTGAACGTTTTAACGCGAAAATTGAGTTATTGCATGTGATTGAAATCCCTATATACCCTGTTTTAGAAGACGTAGCGGTGATGGGAATGCCTGTTCTTTGGGATGAGGAGTTGGCAAAAAATCTTCAAAAAAATGCAGATGCTCAGTTGAAAAAAGTGGCTAATCAATATGGCGTGGCTCAATTTATGAGTGTGATGGGCAATCCCAGTGATGAAATTATTACGTTGGCTAAGGTGAATAATATCGATCTGATTGTGATAGGGTTTCACGGGTTATCAGGCATTAAAAAATTAATTGGTTCAACCACTCACAGCGTGCTTAATGATGCGCCTTGTGATGTTTTGGCTGTAAAGCAGTAGAATGATAAAGAAAATTGGCATAGAGAGAAGGCGTGCTAAAAAATATATATTTTGGGTCGTGTGCTTTTTAGGATTGATGACGGCGGTACTCAGTGCACAAGCTAAGCCCTTTAAGATAGATGACACGGTTTTTGTAGCACTCCCGTCGGATAATATTAAGGATGATGCCTTTATTATCGGTAAGGTGACAGGAGTTAACGCGCAACAAAATTATATTATTTCAGTCATCGACTATGTGGCAGGGCATGACTATGGGTTGTCGTGTGTGCCGATGGTTAAAAAGTCCGCGCCAAACAGCAAAGCCTCTCCCTATGATGTGGCTTGGGATGTTTGGAAAGATACCACGGTTTTAGAAAAAGAGCGCCTAGAGTATTTAGTACGTGCAAAAGAGGTGATGGGCTTGAGTGAAGGCAAGCACCTTTTTATTGAGCGTAACAATTTATACATTGTTTTTGGTCGCTGGAAATCGGATGCTCCGATGTTAACCACTGAGCGTTTAGAGCAGGCAGAGCATGAAGCGGTAAATGCTCGTGTTGAGGTGATGATTCCAGCATTGCAATTGGCTCAACAGCATCGTCGTAGCTTTTATGATGTATTTCATAGACCTTACTTACCTGAGGAGTCAGTTTTGCCGTTAAGTCAATTATTGGAGACGGTTTACCGTTTGTTTGAGCGAGATAAAGTTTTAAAAGCCGCTTGGTTTGATTTCAAAAAAAATAGAAAAAATACCGTTGGACGTTACTATTTTTTAATTGAAGCGGTGAATAAAATTCTTAATGATGCAAATGATCAGCTGTATAAGGATGGCATTGAAAAAGTAAGTCCTAAATTAATTCAGGACTTTAAACATAAACTGAAACGGCTAGAAATATCATTACTCAGCGAGTAGTCAATATGTAAAGTAACTGCTTAGATGGTGCCTGAAAAAGGTCAAATTAAGGCGGAAAATGTGAGTTTACACCTGTAAATGATCATTTTTTAACATAGAATTGACCTTTTTCAGGGGCTAGCTGAGTAGTTACCTTATTTCTTATGTTGATAGTAGGTGTCATTTAAGTAGTCTGCCAGCTCCTCTATTTCATCATCAAATAAGCCAATACCAAGGTTGTCATTGCAAGAACGGATACTTTTAACTAGCTTAGGGTATGTGTCAGTTTTAACAGGGTTGTAGGGTTTATCGACATGGCATTTTAAGCAGTTGTTGTCTTCATGCAATACTTTCCCTGGGTGAAGTTCGGCAAAGGCAGAGTGTGATAGAAATAAAGTACTGAGTGTTGTGATGGTTAAGAAAAGTGTGGCTTTTTTCATTTTAATTCTCTTTTTATCGAAATTAGATATTGATTCTACGCACTTTTAGTCGATATATTAAATTAAATAAAACAGTGCGACAACAGAGCCAGTTTATAGGCGGTTACGATTTTTATAATAAAAATAAAAGCATAGGAGCAACAAGATAGTGAGTGAGCTAACGTATATTAAAGGAAAAGATGAGTGCTTAGAGTCATCCATTGCAAACATGCAACGTATTTTAAAAGAGGCAGGATTTGATATTATCGAGGCTTCTTGGTTAAACCCCGTAACCAATGTCTTTTCTTTACATATCTATGATGCTCGTTGTCCTGGGTTGTTTACTAACGGTAAAGGAACGAGTCGAAAATCAACACTTGCCAGTGCGTTGGGAGAGTATTTAGAGCGCCTATCGACCAACTATTTTTTTTCAGATTACTGGCTTGAGTCGAAACCTGATGAAGCAAAAGAGGGCTGGTTATATTACCCAACGGAAAAAGCATTTGATGAAGCAGAGTTTAAAGCCTGTTTAAACGATGAATTATGGTCTTTTTATGATGAAAACAATGAGGTAGAGTTTGTTGATTTATTGAGCTTTAATGATACTCAAAATAAAGTTCGCTCCATCGCTATGCAACATGTAACCACGGATAAAACCGTTTATTTTCCCATGAATTTATTCAGTAATTTATACGCTAGTAATGGATTGTCGGCAGGAAACACCGCCGCGGAAGCTCAAGTTCAAGGATTGTCAGAAATTTTTGAACGTTGGGTTAAAAACAAAATAATGCGTGAAAATATTTGCTTGCCTGAAGTGCCAGATGAAATTGTTCAGCTCTATCCTGATGTGGTTGCAGCAATGAACGCACTGAATAAAGAGGGGATTGCGCTTTCCATTCGTGATGCCTCGCTGGGTGGGCAATTTCCAGTGAT
>JAMOLY010000186.1 GCA_027068835.1 Thiomicrorhabdus sp.
TGATGATAATAAAAATGAAATTCGCTTGGTACAAAGGTGGTTAAGTGCTGAATAAACAAATGGATACAGTGCCTGTCGTAGCAACGCTGGAATCAACCGCGTTGGCATTGAATAACCTCACCGCTCGCTTTAATTTAGCGGGCGAGTTGGTGATTGAAAATGAAAGAGGCCAAGCGTTAGACACAGAAGAGAGCCTTGCTCAATTAACGGCACAAGGCAGTTTAAAAGCGCTATTACCTACGGTATGGGTACCCACGCAATTGGTGGTGCTCACAGAAGTATTTGTGCCAGGAAAGCGTAAGTCTGATTGGGTAAGTGCCTTGCCTTATGCACTGGAAGAGTCACTGTCCGAACCTGTTGAAAATTTTCACTTTGTGGCATTTAACCGAAGCAATGAGAGCATGGTTTCGGTCGCGATTGTGACGCATAAAAAAATTCAAGCGTGGATAGAGCATTTGTCTTCTGTTGGTTTGGAGCATGTGCAATTAATTCCCGATTGCTTTCGTGTTCCCTTTCAGCGCCCGATTTTGGCAGAGGAAGAAGCGGCGAATACTTGGTGTTTGGTGAAAGATAAGGGCGTTTGCCATATAAGACAAGGGGATTACTTAGGTTTTTCGGTGAATGAACAAGGCTTTGAAGTGTTTAAAAACGCTGTTCAAAGTACCGAAAGTAACGTGCTAATCACAACGTTAAACGCAAGCGAATTGCAAAATAGCCAACACCGTTCTGACCCGATGCTTTCAGCACTGAATTTACGAACAGGTGATTACCAAACGCATTCAAAAACTTTAAACTATTGGAAAGAGTGGCGTTGGCCTGCATTGTTTATCGGATTATTGTTAATAGCTTCACTGGTTTTTACATGGCAAAAAACACAAGCCTTGGCAGAACAAACCAAAATTTATCAAGCGCAAACAGAGCAACTGTTTAAAGAGATGTTCCCCAATGTTAAGCGCATTGTAAACATAAAAATGCAAACGCAGACGCGTTTAAATAATCAAGCAGGGGGGGGGGAGAAAAAAACCGATTCATTGATGCAACTTTTGCAAGCCATTGAGCCACTCTTTAAAGCGAGCCCTGAGGTTGCTATCCAATCCATTAAGTGGCAAGCCAATGAGCAGGGGGGTCAATTAACCGTTTTTGTTGAAGCCGAGCAAACTCAATCATTGCAACGAATTGTGACCATGAGTCAGCAACAAAATAAAATCGCAAATGTTTCGCTTGAGCTTAAAAATGTAACCCCCTCATTGGTCGAAGGAGTGTTTCATGTCAATACAAAATAACCCCATGTGGACACAGCTTGCCGAGCGGGAAAAACGTTTGGTGATTGGTTTGGTGGTTTTTTTAGGCATTATGGCCGTTTACATTTTGGTTTGGTCGCCTATTCAAACCAGCATAGAGCAAAAAGAAGCAGCATTGCACAAAGCCGAAAGTGAATGGATGTGGTTGGTTGAGCAAGCGCCTAAAGTCACTCGTGCTTCAAAAAACATGACTTTACCTGCACATTCAAAAACCGCCTTAATGGATTCGTTGCAAAAAAGCTTACGCCAAAAACGTTTATTGCAAGAAACAGAAGGGTTAAAGTTAAATAATAATGGTGTCATTGTTAAGTTTGAACAAGTGGATGCGCCGCGTCTATTTCGATGGATTACAGAGCTTGAACAAAAAGGACTGACGGCAACGTCGATGACATTAACCCCTATTTCTGAAGGGATGACACAAGCCGAAATTATGTATGAAGTGGTTAAATAATGTTTAAAAAATGGATCGGAACCTTCTCTCTTAAGTGGTTTTTTGCGTTAACCGCACTGTTTACTTTAGTACTGTGTATTTCGATCGTCTCTCATTTGCCCATCAGTTGGCTATTGGCACAACCCAATATACAAAAACAGATACCTGATACGGTGCAACTCAGTCCAAGCCACGGCACTTTGTGGCAAGGAAGCACGCACCTCACCATGCTAAAGCCAACCTCAACACACTTAGGTGAATTGAACTGGAACCTCTCCTTTTGGTCTCTATTGATTGGCCAAGCCAGTCTAGACAGTATCTGGCAAAAAGAGCAAAGCCAGCTGCGTGCACATATTAAAGCCCCCCTGTTTTCAGAAGCCGCTACGTTGGAAGCAAGGAACATTGAAGGCAATATTTTATTGCCACAACTTATTGAATTGCTCAATTTGTCTGATTTAAAAGAGATGGCGGTTGAAGGTTCTTTAACGTTAAAACAGATCGATTTGGTGATGGATTTACAAACACAATGGCCAAGCGTATTAACAGGGCAACTGATATTAAATAACCTGCAAGTATTGGATAACGACTTTCCTGCGATTACCATTACCCCCGATTTAAGTGAAGATAAATTGGTGTTAAATATAGAAGGACAAGCGCAAGCATGGGCACTCTCTGGAAAGCTTGAAGTTTTTAAAAATCAGCAATATAGCATTGATCTAAATGTTACGGCACAATCTGAAAGTGCCATGCCCGACTGGGCTGGGATGTTAAAGCAAGAAAGTCCAACAAAGGCCGTATTAAACCATCGTGGGCGTTGGTAGCGTTATCTTTTTTTGAAAGAAGGGGGGGGGAGAAAATTAATTTGAACGATCCTCTCTCGCACCAAAAATATCCGTACCAATACGAACCAGAGTTGCTCCTTCCATAATTGCCGCCTCCAAATCTCCGGACATGCCCATGGATAACGTATCCAGTTTCCATTCAGGGTGCTGCGTATTTAACTGCTCTAACAGCTCTCTAACTTGACGAAAAGGCAGGCGTTGCGCCTCACTGTCCGCTTGTTTTTGTGGAATCGCCATCAAGCCTCTTAATTTAAGATTGGGCAGTGCCACAATTTCAGCTACAATCTGTAACACCTCGGTGGGTGTCAATCCCGCCTTTGTCTTCTCTTCGCTGATATTGACCTCCAATAAAATATTTAAAGGCGGCATCTCGCTTGGACGTTGACGACTCAAACGCTGTGCAATTTTTAAACGATCAACACTGTGAACCCACTGAAAATGTTTCGCAATGGCCTTGGTTTTATTGGACTGAATCGGTCCAATAAAGTGCCACTCTAACTCTGGGCATTGTGCTATTTTAGTTAAAGATTCCTGTAAATAATTCTCACCAAAGCAAGCTTGTCCATGCTGAGCAAGTACGCTGATTTGCTCAATTGGCTTAGTTTTACTCACCGCAAGTAATGTAACCGATTCAATGGGGCGGTTTGCTTGCAAACACGCGTTTTTAATACGCTGCTTAACCGATTGGTAGCGTTGCGTGAGAGCGGTTATAGAAGGGGGTTGGTAAGTCATTTTTTATGTGTGCATCCACTCAAGTAAAAGTCTTATTATAAACGTTTTGATTTAGAGCTCGTTATAAACCCCAAGTCCGATTTAAATGAGTATTTATCCCTATAAGTTTTTTTGTTAACCGATCATAAAAAGGATTGAATTCAGTCGTACAACTTTTAAACAATATAGGCGTATACTGAATAAGTAAAATCGAATTTTTTAAAACCAAGTAACTTGGAGGATAAATGAAAAAAGTAAAATCGAGTGAAGGTGACTACCCTTACAGTGAAAAAATTAATAGCAAAGAGTATGAAAAAACCAAGCGCTTGTTGCAAATTGAGTTGTTGAAATTGCAAAAGTGGGTCAAAGAAAATAACGAGCGGATTGTTCTGGTGTTTGAAGGGCGTGATGCTGCTGGTAAAGGGGGGACCATTAAACGTATTATGGAGCATCTTAACCCTCGTGGTGCGCGAGTTGTGGCACTGGATAAACCCAGTGAAATTGAGAAAGGTCAATGGTATTTTCAGCGTTATGTACAAAACTTACCTACTGCGGGTGAAATTGTACTGTTTGACCGTTCTTGGTACAACCGTGGAGGGGTTGAACGCGTAATGGGCTTTTGTTCGCCGCAAGAGTACACTCAGTTTATGCGTCAAGTACCAGAGTTTGAACGAATGATTACCGAAGATGGCGTTAAGCTGATGAAATTTTGGTTTTCTGTCGGACGAAAGGAGCAATTACGCCGTTTTAATTCACGTAAAAATGACCCGCTAAAACAGTGGAAGTTAAGCCCAATGGATTTAGCCTCACTGGATAGATGGGACGATTACACCAAGGCAAAAGAGGACATGTTTTTTTACACCAATACCACACAAGCGCCTTGGACGGTGGTGAAATCTAATGATAAAAAACGCGCTCGATTAGAAACCATGCGATACTTTTTAAACATGGTACCTTATGAGGGTAAAGATGAATCGGTGGTTGGAAGTAATGACCCCTTAATTATCAGCTCAGGTGAAGATATTTTTCAGGTAGATTAAGTATCCGTGATAGACGACTAAAGCGAGGAGTAAAAATATGAACATTGAAACACACGCTTATCAAGTAGTGGATGGCTTTCAAAAAAGTTTAAGTGATGAACAGTTAAAAGTTTTGGGCAAAGAGAGCTTAGAAGAGTTGCACATATTAATTGAAGCAGCGCTGGGTAAAGCGATATCTACCGCACTGCACGATACCGTAAAAGAGGTAGAAGCGTTAGCGCAATCTACCCGTAAACGGCTAACATCAATTGAGCGGCTTGAACAAAATTGTGACGAGGCGTTGTAGCTTTTAATAGAGCAGTAAAATATTTGGTCAGATAATGACGGTGTTAAAAGGAATGCAATGAACTTAATGTACGAAGTTAAGATTTGACCCTTTTACTTTATTGGCTTACGCTTCCCCTTATTTGCTCTCCGATGCTTTCGCATGGATGACGGGCAGTGTGTTAACGCTAGATGGTGGGTTGATTGCTCGTGGGAATTACCCGAGTCGGTAATTTAGATGTTATAAAATTTTCTCCCCTCCCTATTGGGTGTGGGATACTAGAAATAGTGAATTCACTACGCATATCAATTGTTTGCACTCTAATTCGTACTTTTATGTGTGGATCGAATCCGTTACGCTTTTTGACTTTTCTAGGTGAAAAAATGAAAAAAATATTTATTGTTATGGTTTTATTGGCCGCTTTCAGTTTTCCGGTTCAAGCGAACTTTCAAGATGGGTTTAGCGCTTATCAAAAAAATGATTTTACGACAGCCTTTAAGGCGTTTCAAAAAGCCGCCGATCAAGGTGATATAGACGCACAATATAACCTTGGCTAGATGTATGCAAAGGGTCAAGGCGTGGTCAAAGATGAAAAACAGGCGGTTGTTTGGTATCAAAAATCGGCTGACCAAGGTGATGCCGATGCACAATATAACCTTGGCGTGATGTATGAATATGGTCAAGGCGTGGTTAAAGATGACAAGCAGGCGGTTGTTTGGTATCAAAAATCGGCCGACCAAGGTGATGCAGACGCACAATATAACCTTGGTGTGATGTATGGAAATGGTCAAGGTGTGGTCAAAGATGAGAAACAGGCGGCCTTTTGGTATCAAAAATCGGCCGACCAAGGTAATGCAGCGGCACAATATAACCTTGGCGTGATGTATGCAAATGGTCTGGGAGTGGTCAAAAATGAGAAACAGGCGATTGTTTGGTATCAAAAATCAGCCAACCAAGGTAATGCCGACGCACAATATAACCTTGGTGTGATGTATGGAAATGGTCAAGGTGTGGTCAAAGATGAAAAACAGGCGATTGTTTGGTATCAAAAATCAGCTGACCAAGGTTATGCAGCGGCACAATATAACCTTGGTGTGATGTATGCAAAGGGTCAAGGCGTGGTCAAAGATGACAAGCAGGCGATTTTTTGGTATCAAAAATCGGCAGATCAAGGTCAGGTAAATGCACAATATAATCTTGGTGTGATGTATGAAAATGGTCAAGGCGTGGTTAAAGATGACAAGCAGGCGGTTATTTGGTATCAAAAAGCAGCCGATCAAGGTCAGGTAAATGCACAATATCTCCTTGGCGTGAGGTATGCAAAGGGTCAAAGTGTGGTCAAGGATGATAAGCAGGCGGTCTTTTGGTTTCAAAAGTCGGCCGATCAAGGTAATGCAAAGGCACAAAATAACCTTGGCTGGATGTATGCAAAGGGTCGAGGGGTGGTCAAAGAGGAAAAACAGGCGGTTTTTTGGTATCAAAAATCGGCGGACCAAGGTTATGTAGTCGCACAAATTAATCTTGGTGTGATGTATGAAAAGGGTCGAGGAGTGGTCAAAGAGGAAAAACAGGCGGTTTTTTGGTTGCAAAAAGCCGCTGATCAAGGTCATGCAAGGGCACAAGACCATTTAGTGGCGCTTACAAAGAAGGCACGTTGCGAAAAGGAATCCTCAACCAAGTTATTTGGTCTTACCATTAAGTGTGCCGACCGAGACCAGATGAGAGTTGCTGTAAAAAAAGCGGGAGGTCAAGTGATCGTAGAGGATGAAAGCAAGTGGGGCGATACCTATAACGCTTCTGGGCTTTTAAAAGAAACGAGTAAGCTCTATATTGCTTATACGGTTGACGACCAATTTGCATCTGCACAATATCTATTTCAATCTAGTACGGATACTCAACAGGTTGCTCGAGTTAAAGATATGATTTTGTTTAAATACGGTCAGCCAGATTATGCCTCTGGGCATATCGATGTAGGTAAGGTGACTTATAAGTGGAATTTAAGAGACGGAGTTGAATTAAAAGTGAGCCGTGATTGGCCATCAATAACAACGTATTTGACTTACACATACCCAGAACATGATCAAGCCATGCGGGACGAGCAAGTGCGTCAAAAAAGAGAGCGTGAAAAAAAGACTTATCAAGAGCAAAATTCTAATTTTTAAGGGGTGAAAACTCCCTCTATTGGGCATAGGGATAAAAATTGAGGACATTCAAAATGCTGTGTCACAGTAAAAGTTTAAATAATCGAGGCGATTGAATCGGCTTCTAAAAAATGGACGATGCCGATAAGAGACTGGAACTCAGCGATGAATCAGTTTATTATCTTCCATGAAGACTGCCTAAAAGATTACGTTTAACCAGGTGGGCGTTTACACAGAGTTATTTACAGGGTTTTCTCCCCCCCCTCTTTTCGTGCAAAGTTTTCAGTATGTATCTTAGAAACGTTCGTGATAGCTGGTAAAGCTTTTAATCACCAGTTCTTCGTGTGTATTAAGTTGAGCGAATTCAATGCCAATTAAATACTGTTTTTGGACTTTAGAAAAGCAAGCAATTTTAGAGGAAATAGAAAGGTCATTGTCGCTATCATAGCTGGGCAAACTAAAATTAAGTGTAATGATTTCACCAATCATTAGGTTGTGGTTGCATAAAATACCTGCACCGCATTTGGAAATATTTAATAGCTTGGCAGGAACAGGAGTATCTGTATCTGAGGTCTTTAATGTAGCGGATCGGTTAATGGTGATACGTTGTGCACAACGTGAATCGGTTTGAGGGGTAAAGTCTGTCATGTGTTAATGAATACCTGATTGAGTAGATAATTGTCTATTTTAGAATGTAGCAGGGTAACATCTTTTAAAAAAAGTATAAAGGTCTAAGATAGGGTGTGTTATGAGTGAATTTGAACTGCAATTTTCGATTAGAGTAGAAAACATAAAGTGTGGAGGATGCGCTCAACATATTAAAGATTCGTTGAATTTAATGGATGGCGTTAAAAGCGTCTCGATTGATATTGAATCGGGTCTTGTAAACGTCGATTTTGAGGGCGCGGAGAATTCCGTTAAATTGCAACAAAAAATTCAACAGAAATTACTCGATAAAGGCTATCCAGAGGTGGGATCGGTCGAGGGAATGAAGGCGGTTGGAGTAAAGGCTAAGTCATTTGTCTCTTGTGCAATTGGCAAAATGTCAAAATAGTCAATACGGCTAAGAGTATTTAAGGAGGTAGGGCGTGGTGCAGCAAACGATAAATTATGAAGGCATTGAGCAAAAAAGCGTTGCTGAATTTTCAGAAAAAGCATACCTAGATTATGCCATGTATGTCATTTTAGACCGTGCATTGCCGCATATTGGAGACGGTTTAAAGCCTGTACAACGCCGCATTATTT
>JAMOLY010000187.1 GCA_027068835.1 Thiomicrorhabdus sp.
GCAAAAAAGTCCATGCTGGCAACGTACTCTTTATATTAGGCTGTTGCTACTCATGCCCTTTGATCCCGCCCACCACATAGTTCTTTTGTAAAGTTCGTGATTTACCGTTTCATAACTCATTTTATTAAACATACCTCCATCTATGATTGTATTTTAACTGATGGTGTATAAGCTTGAAGTAAAATATTTTCAGCTGAAATATTAATAGGGGGAGCAGATGCATGTGCGAGCGTGGTAGACAGTGTTAAAGCACTGGTTATAGTACGAGGTTACCTCGAATAAAATCGTATCTTACCTTTTGTTAAAAAATAAATTTTTTAACAAAAGCAGGGGAATTCTAAGGGCTGTTTAAAAGATCTAATTGACGTTCTTTTTGGGTTTCATCTTGAGTGATGCGACTGGAAGTGGGGCCTGATTGATTTTTGTACTTTGCGTCAGCACGTTTGTTGTAGGGCTTTGCGACGGCACTGGAAAGTGTTTCAAAGTTGATGGCGCAGATGTCCATTCCTGGACGCAAGGCGAGGGGGAGTTTTCCGCTGTTAAAAATTTCGAGTACGATTTGTCCATGCCAACCAGGGTCAATTCGGTGGGCGGTAACATGTACCATGAGCCCTAATCGAGCAAGACTGGAGCGACCGTCTAGCCAGCCAACCAAGTCATCGGGTAGGGTGACTGATTCGAAGGTTGCAGCCAATGCGAGTTCTCCTGGGTGGAGAAAAAAGGCTTTGTCATCAGGGATTAGGATTTCATCGCCCATGACGGTGTCCATGATTTTTTGCATTTCATCTTTTGGGCCGCTTAAATCAATGTAGGGGGCGGTGTGGTCATTAAAGACGCGAAAGCGGTTGTCGAGCCTTAAATCGACGCTGATGCCTTTGATTTTACTGGCGTCGGGTTGAGGTGTGATGGTTATCTTTCCAACCTTTAGGTGTTTAATAATGTCTGTGTCGCTGAGTTTCATAATAGTTTAGGCTGTTCCGCAAGGTTAAGGGTGATGACTTTGTCTTCTTTTTTATTGATAAGACGTATCTTCGCTGGAAAATATTGGTATTTAGGCAGTAGCCAAAGTTCCATTTTAAACTGTTGACTTTCAAATACGTATTTTAATGTGTTAAAGGTTTGATTGGAAAATTTAAAATCGAGCTGTTCTGGTTGATCTAAGGTAATAAAGGTTAGCTTCTCTTGAAAATTACTGTCTTGAATGGAAAGCTCTAGTTTGTTTAAGGGTTGGTTGTTAAGTTTTAAATGTTGAATGGCATAGGGGATGGACATGATGTCAAAAATATTGGGTTGAATTGGCCACGTGCGATTTTTTTCAACAAAGGTCACTTGGTTGTTTTCAGAATCCCGTTTTAAGGTTGTGTGCTTTTGAACTTTTTTGCCGTCTTTTTTACTGGTACCTAACTTATGATAACTGAGCCAAGTAAGGGTGTCTTTAGTCTGTTTGAGTTGAATGGTTTCGATTGAGGAATCACTGAAAAACATTGCCGCAAGTCCAGATGGCTTGGCACGGCTTATTAAGGTACAGTTCTCTTGTTGGCAGTTAAATTGATGTGTGGCTTTGCCAAGTTCTACACCAAATGCATTCACCGAGTAGCTGCTTTTAAAATTGGGCAAGGTGGCGGCTAACGAGGTGGTTGTGTAAAGTGCGGTATAAAGCGTTAATCCAATAAATATTTTTTTTAATAAGGAATAAGGCATAAAAATCCTTTGCTGTTTAGAGTCAATGCCTTGCATTATATTAAATGGATTAGGCATTGAGGGCATTTAACTGTTGAGGTTTAGTTAAAACAGTCTGTTCAAACCAAGCTTGATTGTCTTTTAATGCAAGCTTACCTTCTGAAAACCATTCGATCACTTGAGGGTAAGCAAGGTGCTCTTTTTGATGTACTTTTTCTTTAAGCGTCTCCACGGTGTCTTGTGAAGTAATTGGGATTTTCGCTTGTAAAATGATTGGGCCACTGTCGAGTTCGGGGGTGACAAAGTGAATGCTTAATCCGTGTTCTGTGTCTCCTGCGTTTAAGGCGCGTTGGTGTGTGTTAAGTCCTGTATATTTAGGAAGTAGAGAGGGGTGAATGTTAATCATTTTACCTAAAAAATGTTGAGTAAATTGAGGGGTTAATATTCTCATAAATCCAGCTAAAACAATGAGATCGACCTGTGCGTTATCAAGTTTTTTTTGCAGCGCTTGATCAAACGACTCACGTGTTGCAAATAATGTGTGATCAATGAGTTCAGTAGGAATACTTGCATCTTTTGCACGTGTTAATCCATAAACATGGGCTTTATTGGAGATGACCAAAGAAATTTGGTATGTCTCCGTGTGTTGTTTTTGGTGGTCAATAATTGCTTGAAGGTTGGAACCACTGCCAGAGATTAAAACGGCAATTTTAATGGGTTGTTTCATAGTGTTTTATGGGAGTATTGTGTAAAAAATAAGGGGGGGGAAGAAAATGCCATTATAAAACGGTATATCAAAACGGCATTTCATTCACACAAAATTAAGCTTGGACGAGCTTAACACTCGGCGCGGTATGTTCAGAGTCTTCAATTTGACCAATCACCGAAACGGTTTCACCAGAGGCGGTTAACAGCTCAATGGCTTTTTGCTGGTCTGTTTTATCAATAACGATCACTAGGCCGATGCCACAGTTTAAGGTACGGTGCATCTCTTCATATTCAACGTTACCTGCCGCTTGAATCCAATCAAATACGGCTGGACGTTGCCAACTGTTGGTATTGATGCTGGCAGACGTATTATTGGGCATAACGCGAGGAAGATTTTCAAGTAACCCGCCACCAGTAATGTGAGAGACAGCATGAATATCAACTGATTTCATTAAATTTAACAGTGATTTAACGTAAATTCGAGTGGGTTCCATTAGGGCATCAATTAAGGGCTGGCCGTCAATGTCCATTTGTAAATCGGCGTTGCTGACTTCTAGGATTTTACGAATTAAAGAGTAACCATTTGAGTGTGGACCCGTTGAGGCCAGACCAAGCATCACATCGCCTGCTTTGACTTGGGTGCCATCAATTAAATCGGCTTTTTCAACAATTCCAACACAAAACCCAGCCAGATCGTAATCACCTTTGTGGTACATGCCTGGCATCTCTGCGGTTTCACCACCAATCAGCGCACAACCTGATTGCAAGCAGCCCTCTCCAATGCCTTTCACAACATCGGTTGCCACATCAATTTCAAGTTTACCCGTTGCATAGTAATCTAAAAAGAACAGAGGTTCAGCGCCTTGTACAATTAAGTCATTGACACACATCGCTACTAAATCGATGCCGACTTGATCGTGCTTTCCGCTGTCAATGGCAAGGCGAAGTTTGGTGCCAACACCATCGGTACCAGAGACCAATATCGGGTTTTTATATTTTGCCATGTCTAATTCAAACAAAGCGCCAAAGCCACCTAACGATGAAGGCACTTCTGGACGTGTTGTGGCTTTTGCAATGGGCTTAATGGCTTCAACTAAGGCGTTTCCAGCATCAATGTCAACGCCAGAATCTTTGTAATTAATGGAATGTGTTGTTTGAGTCATAGTCTCGATTTCTAATATTGTTAAACTTTAAAGTAAGTGGAAGTGTAAATGCATCAGCGCTAACCCTTAAAATAAGCTGACTTTATTTTAAAAGTGCGCCCTGTTTCAATAAAAAAACATTATGATATTGTAACGAAATTTTGAGATGAATATATGAGAAGTTTTTGTTTATTGGCACTGTTTGGGTTGTTAAGTTTGAGCTTAGGTGCTCAGGCCAGTTCTGCTTTGGAATCAAAAAATGAGCAAACTGAAGCGTTTTTTAAGGTGACCTTGCCTTATAAGGGTGAGCCGTCGGTTCATCAATCGCTTGGAGATGCCATGGCGATTTTATTGGTTCGATTGACTGGACAAAAACAGTTTTTAACCAGTCGTGTGGCGCAAGCTTATCTTAAAAAACCAAAAGCATGGCTAAAGACGTATAACATTGTTTCTAGAACAGAAGAGGGCGTGTTAGTTGGTAAAAATATTGTTTACACTTTTTTAGAGGGTAAATTACGGCAGGAATTTCATCAGCGATTTGTACCGATTTGGCCGTTGTCTACCCGCCCAAAAACCTTGGTGTTAGGCAGTTTGGTTCAGGGTAAAACCGTGACTCAACTCACGGATGAGACGTTACAGTATCGCGTGGACGCTGAATTTCGTGAGTACCCTAAACAAATAAAGCTTCCTATTGCTTTGCCTACTTATCGCTGGAACGTTCCGGTGGAATCCAAAATGGATTCGGGAAAAAAACTCTCTACGGTTCTAAAGGCATTAGAAGTCTTTGCGAAGTCAAATCAACGTGATCTAAATCAACACTATTTATTACGCTTTCAGGTGCAAATGAGGGGGGGGGAGAAAAATGTTTTAACTTGGACGTTGTATCATTCCCACGGCGACTCGGTTCTGTCAGGTGAGCAAGTAGGGGGTAATATTACCGCGTTAACCGAGCAGATGTTTGACAACGTGATGGCCTATTATGTACAGCTTGAAGAGCAAGTTGTGAGTCATAATAGCGTAAATTTACAGCCAATTTTGTTAACCGTTTATGATGTTATGGACGTTAAGCACATGGCACAATTTGAATCGTTATTGAAATCCAATCCCGATACGGTTCGTTCGGTGGCGCTGGTTTCTATGCAGGCAGGGCGGGTTCAGTATAGAATAACCCCTCAAATTAATTATCAGACTGTTTTGAATTGGATTGAGGGTTGGCCAGAATCGACGTTGATTGAAGGTGTTTCGGCCGATAATGTCATTGAGATTAATGTAACCCCTGAATTTTTTTCTGATTAAGACAGAATAAAGGAATGTCCTTGTGTTTGTACAACTGCCATTAAAAATAGGATTACGAGACGACGCTTGTTTTGAAACCTTTGTGACCGAAAAAGAGTCCTTGGCGTTGGCATTTAATGGATTGCAGGGGGCGCTAATGCAGTCCAACGGCCGTGCTTTTTATTTGCATGGTGACAGTGGTGTGGGCAAAACGCATCTGTTGCAAGCGTCTTGTCGTTTTGTGACCGAGCAAGGTAAGGCCAGTGTGTATTTGCCGTTTGAAGATCACTCATTACCCTTGATTCCAGATGTTTTAATGGGGCTGGAACAGATGCCACTGGTCTGCTTAGATGACATGCCGCAGATTATAGGGCAAAAAAAATGGGAGCAATCCTTGGCAAATCTGATTACAAAAATTAGCGTGCAAGGACATACTTTAATACTTGCGGGTCAACAGCCCATTAACGACTGGAACATTGTGACCACCGATTTAGCCAAAGCACTCATGACGGTATTGCCCATTGAAATGCAAGCATTGGAAGAAAAAGAAGAGATTATTTTTGCACTGCAACGCCACAGTTTGCGTTTAGGGTTTGAGTTGCCGAATGACGTGGGCAACTACTTGATTAAAACGTTTTCAACCGATCTTCAAGAGTTATTAGCCGTTTTAAAATTGTTAGAACAAGCAACGTTGGTTGAAAAAAGACGCTTAACGCTTCCTTTTGTAAAACAAGTTCTTAATGCAAATGTTTCCGTGTAACGGCGCATTTTTTGATTTTTTATCCCCCCCCCATTTTTAAATGTATAGGAAGTTTATTTTATGAAACGCTCAATAGTTAAATCCTTTATTTTAATGACCTTTTTAAGCTTAGGTGCTTTGATGTGGAGTGCCACGGCTTACAGTGCAGAGCTTAAAGAGGACGTTAAATTTATTGACATGGATGGTAAAGAGTCCATGTTATCGGACTATAAAGGAAAGTGGGTTATTGTGAATTTATGGGCGACATGGTGTCCACCGTGTTTGGTTGAAATTCCAGATTTGATTATGTTTCATGAAGAGCATAAAGATAAAAATGCGATTGTGATTGGTGTGAACTATGAAGACATTGCGATCAGTAAAATAAAATCGTTTGCCAAAGATCAAATGATTAATTTTCCGATTGTTCGATTTGAAGGGAAAATTGATGGCATTAACAGTCCTTTTGGGCGTGTTTATGGTCTGCCCACGACCTATATGGTCGCGCCAGATGGTCAGGTGGTTGCGGTAAGAACGGGATTAATTGATCAAAAAATGATTGAAAATTTTATGACTAAATACAATGAAATGAACCCAACAGACGAAACAAAAAAAGACAGCGATAAAACACCGTAAAATCGTTATTTAAAATATTTGTAGGGGGGGGAGAAAAATATGCTTTCAACACGTTTGACTTATGCAAGGCAGTATTGGCGTCTTGCCATTCATTTGGTGTTTAAAACCAAACACTTTGGCGTGAATAACTTATGGTGGAGTACCCAGCCTTCCGCAATTGGATGGCATTGTGCTCAAATCTTTTGGGGCATCCTGACCATTATGCCTATTGTTCGGAATTATCAGTCTTTAAAAGTTAGAAGCTGTTTAGGCTGGTTGCCCGAATCGGAGTGTTTGGCATTAGGGTTTAAAGTACCTTAAAGGGAAATAAAACAGGGGGGGGGATAAAAATGATTCAAATGGATTTAGAACAGCGGCAGTCCTCACGGTTTTTGCGCCCCTTTCTGGTTACGGGGAATGAGGATGAAGATTTTTCAGCCCCATTTGAAGGCTTTGACGTTAATTTAACGGGGTTGAGTTTTTGGGTTGATGAAGCAGATTTTTTTCTGCCAGAGCAGCAGCTCAGTTTGCGTATTAAAAATACCGATACCGATGAAATTTACTGTCTAGAAAGCGTTGAAGTGGTTCACCAACGTGCCGAAGAGGGACGTTTTTTATGCGGTTGTCATATTGTTCAAGTGACCAGTTCACAATTGTTATCCCATCATAGAACCGTAATGACCGATGAAAAAACGGCACTGGTTTCCATGGCCGCTTCTAAATTATCCGAATTTGACTTTATTGAAGATGGTTCCTCTCTTTCTACCGATCAGGCAGATTTTCAAGAAGTTAGTATGGCGCTTAATCTAGCCGTATCCCAACTGAAATCGAGTCGAAACTGGGGGCAAGTGCTTCTGCAAGATATTCAAGATAGTATTAATACCGCGCAGGATGAACAAGTGGATATACAGTCACTTAAGCAAGTATTACGTCAGTTTTCAGACGATTACAACCACATGGGTGATACCACCATTGCCTTATGTATGCTGGCGAAACTGCTGGCGCATACGCCTAATAAATCGTCTGAAAAACAGGCTTGGAAAACATTGATTTCAGATTTTGAAACTCGATTTTTAACCGAACGGCAGCAAGTGGCTTATGATTTTATGCACCAAGGCATGAGCGCAGACGAAGCGTTAAAAAGGGCTGAAGCCTACCTTAATAATTAAGCCTTACTTATTACCTCTGTTTATTAACCCTATTTCAATTTTTATCCTAAATATCACTTGATTGCTATGCTATAGTAAAAACTGGTTTTTATACGTTAACCATTGAAATTATAGGGAGTATTGTTTATGAAACCCGCTTGGATTCTTATTGCAGACAGCAGTAGAGCACGAATTTTTACCGCGGAAAACTCCGTGGCAGAGTTGATTGAGATTGAAAGTTTAAGTCATTCAGAGAGTCGCTTGTTAGATCAAGATTTAACCAGCGATTTGGCTGGTAAGGCCAATGTAGGCCAAAGTACATCAGGGCACACTTATGTGGGAGAGGTGGATCCAAAAGAGCAAGAAACCATTAATTTTGCCAAGCAAGTGGCGCAACACTTGTGCCATGAGCTAAATTTGAATAAATTTGAACATCTATTTGTGGTGGCTTCGCCAGCCTTTTTGGGCGTGTTGCGACGCTCTTGTTCCAATCAACTTAAAAAGCACATTGCATTCAGTTTAAATAAAAATGTGGTCACAAAAACGCCAGAACAGATTCGAACATATTTGCCTGTTTCTTTACTTGCGTAAGCTGAGTTGTTTTGAGTCGTTGTGTTTTTTTAAGCTTTTTTAAGAAACGCGGCGACCAGTACAATTTGCGTGCCGTTCACTTTTCCTTCAATGTGTAATGGATTGTCGGTTAAGTGAATGTTTTTGACCAATGTACCACGTTTTGCCGTAAAGTTTGCCCCCTTAACCACGAGGTCTTTGATTAGGGTCACGTTATCGCCCTCTTGCAAGTCTGCGCCATTACTGTCCTTTGTGGAGGGGGATGCTTCTTTCGTTGAATTGTCTAATCCCGCCTCAGCCCATGCTTTTGCCTCATCATCCAAATACATCAACTCTAATAGGTCTTGTGGCCAGCCCTCAGAACGTAAGGCATTGAGCAGTCGGTAAGAGAGTACTTGCACGGCCAGCTCTGGATGCCACATGCTGTCATTTAAACAACGCCAGTGATTGGGATCCATCGTACTGGGGTTTTCGATTTGATTGTGACAGGTTTGACAGATCAAAACGGCTTGTTCAGCCGTTCCATTGGATGGTTCGACCGCAAAAGCGGTTAAGTTTTCTGCTGCATGACACAGTTCGCATTGTTGCTCACTGCGTGTAAGAAGGATTTGTATGACATCGTTTGAAAGGTTCATCTTTATTCCAAAATAGTGTAAGTACTGGTTAGAGGTTAATATTTGGGTATTATATCTCGTTATTTGTCTTTTGTTTTGAGATAGGGGGGGGTAAAATTAGAAAAATATAAAAATAATATCTTCTCTCTGTCTCGTGAAACCGTGAAATAGAGGGGCATTTATTGAAGGGTGCAATTGAATAAGCATTACGATACATCGGTGGATTATTTTGCGGTTTTAGGGGTGCATTATGGTGCCTGTGAGAAAACAGTTAAGACGATGTATCGTAAAATGGCGCGACGTTATCACCCTGATGTGTCTACGATTCATGATGCTCACACTAAATTTCAAGAAATTGCGTTTGCGTATGAGGTGTTAAAAAAACACCGTAAAATCTATTGTTTAGATTATGAACGCAACGAGTCCAAAAAATCGTCAAGTCCCCCTAAATCATCGGATACGACTCGCTCTAAAGCGTATGCGCGTGCTCAAAAAACAACCAAACGTTATTCCGATCAAACTTACCATGCTCATCGACCAATTCATGGAAAAAATCGTGTGATTACCTACCCGCTTACTTTACGTTATGCCATTCGCCTATTAACGTTAGGCTATTTTTATATTCCAGGCTTAAAGGTCAAAATGAAGTTTACCCGTGAGGCGTTTAACGGCAAAACGTTTCGTTTAAAAGGCAAGGGGTACAATGGTTTATTTGGCGGTAAGGCGGGAGACTATTTGGTGCGCTTTAATATTAAAATAGATGGCCTTAAGTTTCAGCTGGAAGGCGGAGATATTTACGGCACTTTTACTTTACCTAAGTTATTAATTAGGGGGGGGAAAAAATTAGAGTTAGAAAGTCCCGCGGGTCGGTTGAGTGTGACCCTGCCTAGCGATTACCGCTCTCAATCCTTTATTAAGGTAAAGGGCATGGGGTTGCCAGCCGATGGTGTATTAAGTGCGGGGGATTTTTATGTCTGTTTGGTGCCAAGTGAATAGAAATTGAGCATAAATGACCTAATTAAGGGAAGGCCTGATTCTCTTTTCAAATAGACGTGACCTTCAGGTAAAATACGTTGAGAGTTCCCCTTTATTAAATTTAGACTAAATTAGAAAAAAAGAGTGTTAAATGTCTCAAAGTCATGCGTATGATGATAATATTTTATTGGAAGCGGTTAAGTCCAAAGTAGAGCCGCCTAAGCGTTATAAAGTGGTGTTGTTAAACGATGATTACACGCCCATGGATTTTGTGGTTGAAGTTTTGCAACGTTTTTTTGGTTTGGACGAAGAGAGAGCCGCCGCAATTATGTTGGCGGTACACCATGATGGTAAAGGAATTTGTGGTGTGTTCAGTCGTGAAATTGCCGAAATGAAAGTACAGCAAGTGAATGCGTTCGCGCGAGTCAAAAATCATCCGTTGATGTGTCAATTGGAGGTCGCATGATGTTAAGTAATGAACTACAAATGACGTTAAGCAATGCATTTAGCGTTGCTAACGAGTATGAGCATGAATTTGTGACCTTAGAGCATTTATTGCTTGAGCTGTTGGCGGTTAAAGAAGTGCAAGAGGTGGTGAGTGCCTGTGGTGCAGAGCTGGCGGTGATTGAAGAGGGCTTGGAGAAGTTTTTAGAGTCGGACATGATTGCGCTCAAGCCAGAAGAGTTGCAACCCACCATGAGCTTTCAACGTGTGATTGAGCGAGCCATCTATTTGGTGCAGTCCAATGGTTATCCTGAAGTAATGGCGGTGCATGTGCTGGCTTCTTTGTATGCCGAGCCAGATTCGCAAGCCGTGTATTTACTTGAGAGTAATGGGGTTGAGAAAGTGGATGTTTTGAGCTATCTCTCTCATGGGGTGACCGCAACCGAAGCGGCTGATTTTCAGCCCTTACACGACTCAAATAAACAGAGTGAGGAGGATGAAAAACCTTCTCCTATTGATGCCTACACCACCAACTTAAATATAGAGGTGGAGCAAGGGCATATTGACCCTATTATTGGGCGAGCGTGGGAGCTAAACCGTACCTTAGAAATTTTAAGTCGTCGTCGTAAAAACAACCCCTTATTGGTGGGTGAACCAGGCGTGGGTAAAACTGCTGTGGCGGAAGGGTTGGCGTATCAAATTATTCACCATAAAGTCCCAGAACTGTTGAGTGATGCTGTGATTTACAGTTTGGATATGGGCGCACTGTTGGCGGGTACGCGCTATCGAGGTGATTTTGAAAAACGCTTTAAGGCGTTATTGAATGCATTAGAAAATGAGCCACATGCGATTTTATTTATTGATGAAATTCATACTGTAATAGGGGCAGGTGCCGTGCAAGGGGGATCGATGGATGCCTCTAATCTAATGAAACCTGCGCTGTCATCAGGAAAAATTCGTTGCTTGGGTGCAACCACCTATGAGGAATTTAGGGGGGTGTTTGAAAAAGACCGCGCCTTGGCTCGACGTTTTCAAAAGGTGGACGTTAAAGAGCCGAGCATTCAAGAAAGTTTTGAAATTTTAAAAGGCTTAAAATCAAAGTATGAAGCGCATCATCAAATCAAATACACACTGCCCGCCTTAAAAGAGGCCGTGGCGTTGTCTGCTCGATATTTAAACGACCGACACCTGCCCGATAAAGCGATTGATGTCATTGATGAAGCGGGTTCTAAGCAAGCGTTGGCAGTTCCATCAAAGCGTAAAAAACAAATTGGTGTGCCAGAAATTCAGCAGGTTGTGGCCAGTATTGCGCGTATTCCTGTCTCACAAATTACGCAAAAAGAGCGTGATAAATTGCAAGATTTGGGTGCCAGCTTAAAGCGTATGGTGTTTGGGCAAGACCATGCGGTTGACCAACTCAGCGTCGCCATTAAATTAGCACGTTCAGGGTTGAGTGATCCAAACAAACCCACAGGCTCTTTTTTGTTTTCAGGCCCAACAGGGGTGGGTAAAACCGAACTGGCACAGCAACTGGCAAATCACCTTAATGTTGAAATGCTACGCTTTGATATGTCTGAATACATGGAGCGTCACACGGTCTCTCGTTTGATTGGAGCGCCTCCGGGCTATGTGGGTTACGATCAGGGCGGGCTATTAACCGAAGCCGTTGCTAAACAACCGCATGCCGTGGTGTTATTGGATGAAATTGAAAAAGCGCACCCCGATGTTTTTAACCTGCTATTGCAAGTGATGGATCACGGAACCTTAACGGATAATAACGGACGTAAAGCCGACTTTAGAAATATTATTTTAATCATGACCTCTAATGTGGGGGCAGAGCAGATGGCGCGTTCCAGCATGGGCTTTTCTGAGCAAGATCATACGATGGACTTTGACTCGGAGCTTAAAAAGGTCTTTACCCCAGAGTTTCGTAATCGTTTAGACGGGGTGATTCAATTTAACCGCTTGTCTGAAGAGTCGATGGCCTCAGTGGTCAATAAATTTATTTATGCGCTTGAGAGTACATTAGAGTCGAAAAAAGTAGCCTTAACCCTAACCGATGCCGCACGACGCTGGCTGGCCAAAGAGGGCTACGATCCATTAATGGGTGCAAGACCGATGGCGCGTTTAATTCAAGATAAAATTAAACAACCGTTGGCGGATAAACTGCTGTTTGGCGATTTGCAAAAAGGCGGAACGGTAGAAATTGATTGCGTTAAGAATACATTGTGTTTTAAGGTGAATGAATAAACAGAAAGCTTAAGGCAAAAAAAGCCCCTTAATACAACGGTATTAAGGGGCTTTTTCGTTTGAAGGGTTTTTTTCTATTTGCAGTGAATTGCTTTACTTACCACGGTAAGTAATACGACCTTTGGTTAGATCATAAGGCGTTAGTTCAACCTTAACCGCATCGCCCGCTAAAATTCGAATGTAGTTTTTACGCATACGCCCAGAAATGTGTGCCAAAATTTTGTGACCATTTTCTAACTCTACTTTAAATAGAGTATTTGGTAATGTTTCCAGTACGATTCCATCGAATTCAATAACGTCTTGTTTTGCCATGTGATTTTGTAAACCCTTGATAATAAAATTTTGTGCGGATTGTACCAGCAATTTTGATTGAAAACCAGTGATTCTCTCTATTTCAAATAATTTGCTCGTATTTCCTTAACCAAGGATAGGTATTTTGGGGGGGGAAGGGTTGAGTTGGTTGGTGTCTTAGATGTTTCTTTGGGGTCAAAGGTCATGAGCCAGCAAAATAAATTTTGGTCATTTTCATCCAAAAGTTCTCTAAACAGCGTTGCGTCTTGGTTTGAAATGGCGTTGGGCAGTTTGTTGATGTAATCGACCAAGAGCAGTTCACTTTCTAAGTTACCGCGTTTGGCTAAAAAGAGCGTTTTTTTGTACCAATTTTCAAATTCACTGCCTGTAATTATTGAATCTTGGGTACTCATAAGTCTTTGACCATAATAGATTTAAGTTCCTGAATGGCACGACTGGGGTTTAATCCTTTTGGGCATGCATCGGTACAGTTTTGAATATGACGGCAACGAAAGGTTGTCGTGGCACTGTCCAGTTCTTTTAAGCGGTCAATGTGTTTGATGTCACGAGAGTCTACAACAAATCGTTTGGCGGCTAACAGTGCGGCAGGGCCTGCAAATTGATCTGGGTTCCACCAAAAAGAAGGGCAGCTGGTTGAGCAACAACCACACATAATGCACTCGTAAGCCCCGTCTAATTTGGCACGCTCTGCGGGTGTTTGCAGGTGTTCGTGCTCAAGGTCAAGCGGAATACTTTCCAAATAGGGTTTAACGGCTTTGTATTGCTTGTAAAACAGCGTCATGTCGATGATGAGGTCTTTAATAATTGGCAGCCCTGGTAGCGGTCGTAGCGTAATGGTTTGCCCAAGCTCAGAGAGTGAGGTCACACAGCTTAAGCGGTTTTTGCCGTTGACGTTCATGCCATCAGAGCCACACACGCCCTCTTGACAAGAGGAGCGGTAAGCAATACTTGGATCTTGCTCCCGTAAAAGGTGCAAGGCATCCAGTAACATGCTGTCTGCTGAAAGCAGAGCGTCATCCAGTTCAAACGTTTGATCGAAAGGTGTTTGATCGCTTTCTGGGTTGTAACGACTGATGATAAATTTCATTTTATAATCTTGCCTTGGTTATTTTTTGTTGGTCAATATCAATATACACGGGGTTTGGGTTTGATCATCTCATGGTGCTTTGGGCTTAAATTAACGGGTTTAAAGGTTAATGTGTGGTTATTTTGAAAATAGAGGGTGTGTTTTAGCCATTCGTCATCATTTCGCTCGGTGTAATCCACTCGGCTGTGCGCCCCTCGGCTTTCGGTGCGAGCCAGTGCGGAGACCACGGTGGCGTAACCAATGGTCACTAAGTTTTCAAGCTCATAAGCACTTAAGCGTTCTAGGTTAAAGACATTGCTAAAGTCGGATATACACACGTTTTCAAGGCGTTCTTGAATGACCTCCAGCTCCTCCAGTGCTTTTTGCATGGTGGGTTGGTCTCTAAAGACACCACAGCCTCTTTCCATTACCAGCTGTAAATCTTTTTTAATTTGAACGACGGTGTCGTTTGAGCCGCATTCTGCTTTATTAAGCCAGCGGTTTAAACGATTCACGACAGGGGTTAAATTTAACGTTTGATTGTGTTGGGCAGGGGTCTTTTTAAGCGCTTCATCAATGGTTAACGCTGTTTTTCGGCCAAAGACTACAATATCCAATAAGGAGTTACCGCCTAAACGGTTGGCACCATGCACCGAAACACACGCACACTCACCAATGGCGTACAGCCCTTTAACAGGTTGCTGATTACCATCTTTATCTGGGCTAACCACTTGCCCTGAAATGTTGGTGGGGATGCCCCCCATCATGTAGTGGCAGGTGGGGTAGACGTGAATGGGGTCTTTAACGGGATCAATGCCTAAAAAGGTTTGGCTGATTTCTCGAATGCCCGGTAAACGTTCGGTGATGATCTCATTGGGAATGTGGCTAATGTCCAGTAGCACATAATCTTTATCGGGGCCACAACCGCGACCTTCGTTGACTTCGATGGCAATGGCGCGGGCAACTACGTCACGTGAGGCAAGGTCTTTTACGCGAGGGGCGTATTTTTCCATAAACGCTTCGCCTAAGGCGTTGCGGAGTTTACCGCCTTCGCCCCGTACCGCTTCGGAAATTAACATGCCTTTTCCTGATACGCCTGTGGGGTGAAACTGCCAAAATTCCATGTCTTGAAGCGGGTAGCCCGCTCGTAACACCATCCCAAGCCCGTCGCCCGTATTAATACTGGCGTTGGTGTTGTTTCTAAATACTTGGCCAGCGCCCCCCGTGGCTAATAAAATATGGGGGCTTTGTAAAATTTTGTATTCACCATCGTGAATATTCATCACCAGCACGCCGTTAATTTCGCCATCTTGATTTTTAAGCAGATCAACCGCGTAAAACTCATCGTAAAAAGTGGTGCCTAGTCGCAAATTTTGTTGGTATAGGGAGTGCAAAATGGCATGACCCGTTCGATCCGCGGCGGCACAAGTTCGGTGTGCTTGCTCTTCGCCGTAGTTTTGGCTTTGACCGCCAAAGGCGCGTTGATACACTTTACCGTTGTCTAATCGACTGAAAGGAACGCCAAAATGTTCCAGCTCACGCACAATTTCTGAGGCCTCTCGGCACATGAATTCAATTGCATCTTGGTCGCCTAAAAAATCACTGCCTTTAATCGTGTCGTACATGTGCCACTCCCATTTATCGGGCGTGACATTCCCCAGCGCGGCATTCACTCCACCTTGTGCGGCAACGGTGTGGGAACGGGTTGGAAACACTTTAGAGATCATGGCAATTTTATGGCCGTGTTCTGTGAGTTGTAAGGCCGAGCGCATGCCCGCACCACCTGCACCAATAACCAGTGCATCAAAGGTTTCGATTGAAAAAGAGTTGGTAAAAGTCATAGTTTTTTAGGCTTCTCAGATGATTGAGGGGGTAAGTTCAATGGATTTTATATGTTTTTTAGGCGTAACCAAATAGGTTAAATGCAATCATAATACTGTTCAGCAACAGTAAAATTAAAACACTGTGGTAGAGCGTAAGCCAGAGGTTTACTTTTTTTCTAGGAACGTAATCAATAATAATGTCTCGAACGCCTACCCAAGCATGCACCAGCACCAACAAAACCGCCACAAGACTCGCCACTTCAAATAGCGTGCTAAAGGGCAGGGTATTCAGTTGATAGGCCAATAGCTTTAATGAAACCGAATCGGGCAATTGTGTGATGACAATGGCTAAAAATGGCGCATAAAATAGAAGATAAATGGCACTTATACGTTGCCAAATATGTGCTTTTCGACCAGAGAGTGCACTACTTTTGATATTAAATTTCATTAGAACCAAACCCTGTAAATAATTGAAATACTGCTAATGAACCAAGTTCCCAGTAATAAATAGCTCACAGCTTTGCTGTTAATCACTTGGTAAGTTTCGGGCTGCAAAAAATGTTCGGCACACAGATGGCGCAATCCACTTAACCAGTGATAGCTTAGTGCAATCCAAAAGCCTGTGTGCAATAGTTGCGTGAGCCAGCAAGCCGCAACGTTTTCTAGGGTTACCGCAGGTACAAAAAGTATTAAATTTGCTAAGGCAAGATAAGCGATTAAGCTAATGACCAATGCCAGACCTGTTGCACGGTGTGCGCCAGAAAGCAGTGCATTAAGTGGAAAACGAAAATTGGAGATTTTGAGTGAACGAGGACGATGATTGGGGGGTGAATACATGGGTACGTAACTCTTCCTAAAGCGGGTTTAAATCATTGAATGAATTCATTCTACTGTGAATTTTTTAAGGTGTGGCAGAAAATGTCAATGCATTAGAAAATGCTAATGAATATAGCGACTTAAAGTGGTTTTTTTTACGAAAAAATACGCTATTGCTCGGTACAAGAACCCTTTAAATGGGTTTTTATGGCTAGAGCCCAGTCAATTGAAAATTGCCACTTTTGAGCTTTGAAGGGGTGCAACATTTGCAGGTCAATGTGTGTTTCAAATTGTTCACGTGAAATATTAATGGCGCCTAAACTGTTTAAATGAGCCGTTTCAACTTGGGTGTCGATTAGCTTAAACCCCCATGCTTTTAATTGCATAGACAGCGCAACCAGAGCTATTTTTGACCCATCGGTAATGTGAGAGAACATGGATTCACCAAAAAACATTTTGCCAATGGAAACTCCATACAACCCCCCAACCAATTGTTCGTTTTGCCAAACCTCAACCGAGTGTGCGTGGCCTGATTGATGCAGACTGGTGTAAGCGCTGAGCATGGCAGGGGTGATCCATGTACCCGCTTGGTCTTTTCTTGGAGCGCTGGCGCACGCTTGCATTACGCCTCTAAAGTCTTGGTCTAATGTGACGGTGAGGGTTCTATTTTTATGGTGTTTTTGAATGGTCTTTCGTAAGCTTCGTTTTATCTTTAAATCATCAATAAACAACACACTTCTTGGGCTGGGGCTCCACCATAAAATGGGTTCTTCGGGGTTAAACCATGGAAAAATCCCCTTACTGTACGCATGCAATAACCACTCTGGCGTAAGGTTGCCCCCAATGGCCAATAGACCATTGGGGTCTTGCAACGCAAGGTGTGTAGGCGGAAAGGTAACGGGCGTACTTTCAAGCCAAAAAGGGCTTTGATTTGGAGGGCTTTGCATCATATCTGTTTAGTGATCTATTCTTATGCATGGGGAATAACGTAATTTTAGCACTATATGATTGGATAACGCGTTAAAATACCCCCCCCCCTATAGTTTAGATAAAAAACACGGTTTAATTGACTTTTTATGACGCAATTTGTTCACCTTCATGTTCACTCTGAATACTCTGTTATTGACAGCACACTGGGCGTTAAGCCTCTCGTTTCTTTGGCAGAAAGCGCGAATCAGCCCGCCATTGCGTTAACGGATCACTGTAACTTATTTGCCTTAATCAAGTTTTACCGTGCCGCGAATGGTGCAGGGGTTAAGCCGTTAATTGGTGCCGATGTGTTGATTAAAGATGAGGGGGGGGGGATTTTTTCTGCCGTACTGCTTTGTCAAAATGAGCAGGGATACCTTAATTTATCGCACCTTATTTCTCAAAGTTACCTTAAAAACCAAACGCTACACCAAAATCGAATGGTGGCGTTAATAAAACGTGAATGGTTGCAAGCACATAACGAAGGGTTGATTGCCCTGTCAGGTGGGCGAAGTGGCGATTTGGGTGTCGCACTTTTGGCCGAAAATACCGAATTAGTGGCCGAACGGACTCAATGGTGGCAAACCTATTTTAATGATCGTTTTTATATAGAATTGGTGCGCACAGGGCGAGAAAATGAAGAGGTCTATATTCAAAAAGCGGTCGAGTTGGCGTTAGCGCATCACTTGCCAGTGGTCGCCACTAATGATGTACGATTTGCTACAGCTGAAGACTTTGAAGCCCATGAAATTCGTACTTGCATTAGCAGTGGTCATATTTTAGACGATCAAACCCGCCCTAAACTGTATTCAGAACAACAGTACTTTAGAAGCTCAGAAGAGATGGTTGAACTTTTTAAAGACCTGCCAGAAGCGATTGAGAATACCGTTGAATTAGCAAAGCGTTGTAACTTAAGTCTGTCGTTAGACACCTATTTTTTACCAGATTTTCCCATTCCTGAAGGCATGACGTTAGCGGAATTTTTTATGGCTGAAAGCCATAAGGGATTGGATGAACGTTTGGCCTTTTTATTTGGACATTTGCCTAAAGAAGCGTTTGAAGAAAAACGTACTGAATACTACGACCGTATTAAATTTGAACTCGATATCATTTTACAAATGGGATTTCCGGGCTACTTTTTAATCGTTGCCGATTTTATTCAGTGGGCTAAAAATCAACAAATTCCTGTCGGGCCAGGGCGAGGCTCAGGCGCGGGGTCTTTGGTGGCGTATGCACTTAAAATCACCGATTTAGACCCGATTGAATACGAACTTCTGTTTGAGCGTTTTCTAAACCCCGAACGTGTCTCCATGCCCGATTTTGATATCGATTTTTGCATGGATCGTCGAGATGAAGTCATTGATTACGTGGCGCAACACTACGGGCGCGACCACGTATCGCAAATTGTAACTTTTGGAACCATGGCCGCCAAAGCGGTGGTGCGAGATGTTGGGCGAGTACTGGGGTTAGGGTATGGCGTGGTGGACGGCATTGCCAAGCTCATACCGAATGAGCTGGGCATCAAGCTCGCAGGGGCGTTGGCACAAGAGGAAGACCTGCAAGAAAAATACGACAATGACGACGATGCACGACAGTTGCTTGAATACGCCTTAAAGCTCGAAGGCACGGTGCGTAATACTGGTAAACATGCAGGTGGGGTGGTGATTGGCCCCAAACCGTTGGATCATTTTTGCCCACTTTTATGCGAACCAGATGGCGCAAGCGTCATGACTCAGTTGGATAAAAATGATGTGGAAACCGCAGGGTTGGTTAAGTTTGATTTCTTAGGCTTACGAACACTCACCATTATCGACTGGGCACTGCAATCCATCAACCACGGCAAAAAACTAGGGGATGAGGGTTTTGTTGACATTAATCGAATTCCTCTGGACGACCAACCGACATTAGAGATGATTCAAACGGGTAAAACCACAGGCGTATTTCAGCTTGAGTCCAGTGGGATGCAAAGTTTGATTGTAAAACTGCGTCCAGACAGTTTTGAAGACATTATTGCACTGGTCGCACTCTTTAGACCAGGTCCTTTAGAATCAGGCATGGTGGATAATTTTATTGCCCGAAAGCATGGACGAGAAAAAGTTTCCTACCCCGATGCACAATACCAGCATGATAGTTTAAAAGAGACCTTAGAACCCACCTACGGGGTTATTTTGTACCAAGAGCAGGTTATGCAAATTGCCCAAATTTTAGCAGGCTACTCACTGGGTGAGGCCGATTTACTGCGTCGAGCCATGGGTAAAAAGAAACCTGAAGAGATGGCAAAACAACGTTCCATCTTTAAAGAAGGCGCCATTAATAACAACGTAGATGGCGACCTTGCCATGAAAATTTTTGATTTGGTCGAAAAGTTTGCAGGTTACGGATTTAACAAATCTCATTCCGCCGCCTACGCATTGGTCTCTTATCAATCCGCTTGGCTTAAAGCACATTATCCCGCTGAATTTATGGCGGCACAAATTTCATCCGATATGGACAACACCGACAAAGTGGTGCACATGGTGAACGAATGTGGCGACATGAATTTAACCGTGTTACCCCCCAATATCAATACGGGTGAAGTACACTTTAAACCCAAAGAAAATAATACCATTCACTACGGTTTAGGAGGCATTAAAGGCGCAGGCGAGGCCGCATTAGAGGGTGTGATTGCCAACCGAAACGCCAATGGCGAATACCGAGATTTATTTGATTTTTGTTTGCGAGTAGGCAAAAAAGTTAACCGCCGAGTGCTCGAAGCCTTAATTCGTTCGGGTGCTTTTGACAGCTTGCACCCAAACCGTCAATCGGTATTAGACAGCTCACCGATGGCGCTTAAACAGGCCGAACAACAACTTAAAAATGACGAAGCAGGGCAGAACGACCTTTTTGGTGAAATGCTCTCTGTAGAAGAGAGCGGGGCAAGCCAACTGCTTGATGTTGCTGAAATGTCTGAAAAATTACGTTTAAAAGGCGAAAAAGAGACGCTTGGGCACTACATGTCGGGTCACCCCATTGATATTTATCGTAAAGAGTTGAATCGACTGGTTGAAACACCACTTTCCGCACTGGTTCCCGAAAAATGGCGTAAACGCACCGTTGCAGGTTTAGTGGTGGAAATTCGTAATAAAATGACGCGTAACGGACAGCGAATGGGCTTTGCCACACTGGATGACAAAACTGCGCGGCTAGATGTTGTGATGCGCCCAGCTGTGTATGAAGCGATACGGGAGAGTATTAAGGCCGATATGGTGGTGCTGGTGACTGGCGAAGTGGCAGAAGACACGTTTAACGGTGGCATAAAAATCGATGCCGAACAAGTGGTAACGCTCGCCGATGCACGGGTCGAAAAATCACGCGCCATTCGACTCTCGGTACACTCCGAAACCTTTACCCCTAAAAATCTAACGGCACAACTGCAAGCACTCACAAGCCTGTTGGCAGAATACCAAGCCGAACAAGGGCTACCAATCGAAATAAACTATCAAAACAGCACGGCACGCGTAAAATTAAAAAATACAAAAATCCGCTATTTTCCCGACGATGAACTGCTTGAAACGCTCCATAGCCAAGGTTGGAAACCTGAGGTGGTTTGAGGGGGGGGATTTTTTCGCAACATTATTTAGGGCGTAAAATAGTCGGTTTAGCTTTTTTATGCGTGTGTGGATAGTCTAAATTAAAGTGTAACCCACGGCTCTCTTTACGTCTTTGTGCGCTCATAATCATCAGTTCAGAGACTAATAGTAGGTTACGCAGTTCTAATAAATCGCTGGTAAGCGGGTGTTGGCGGTAGTATTCGTTGACTTCTTTGTGTAAGTTTCTCAATCGTTTTCTTGCACGTTTTAAACGGTTATTGGTGCGTACAATGCCAACATAATCCCACATAACACGACGAATTTCGTCCCAATCATGGGTGATTAATATTTTTTCACTCGGTTCGGTAGTGTGTGAGCTGTCCCAAGGTCGAATGGTTTGATGATCTTCGGAATTTTGCTTTTTATTTAAACAGTTAAACGCTTTTTCGATGCTTTGGTGTGCCATTCGGGCAAACACTAACCCTTCTGCCAGAGAGTTGCTGGCCAAACGGTTTGCGCCATGAAATCCTGTATAAGCCACTTCTCCAATGGCATACAACCCATTTAAAGAGGTTTGTCCCTCTAAATTGGTCACCACCCCACCACAGGTATAGTGTGCCGCTGGCACCACAGGAATGGCTTCTTGGGTAATATCAATTCCTACTTTAAGGCAACGTTCGTAAATGGTTGGAAAGTGCTCTTTAATAAAGATACTTGGTTTATGTGAAATGTCTAAAAAGACACAGTCAATTCCGTGCTTTTTCATCTCTTGGTCAATGGCTCTGGCCACAATGTCTCTAGGCGCTAAATCAGCACGAGCATCGTATTGAGGCATAAAAGGCGTGCCGTTGGGCAATTTTAAAATAGCGCCTTCTCCACGCAGTGCTTCGGAGATCAGAAATGAACGGTCTTTAGGGTGATATAAGCAGGTAGGGTGGAATTGGTTAAATTCCATATTTGCAACGGAGCAACCTGAGCGCCATGCCATGGCAACACCGTCTCCAGTGGAAGTGTCTGGATTACTGGTGTATAGGTAGGCTTTACTGGCTCCTCCTGTGGCTAAAATGGTAAAATGTGCTGCAATATCATAAATTTTTTGATTGGTTTTATTAAGAACGTACGCCCCTAAGCAGTGATTTTTTTTTCTGTTTAAGATAAGGTCAATGGAAATGTGTTTGGGTAATAAAGTAATGTTAGGCGACTTTTTTACAGCTTTCACTAAGGTATTGATGACGGAAAGTCCTGTGTGATCGGCGGCATGAATGACTCGACGATGGCTGTGTCCACCTTCTTGAGTTAGATGGTAGGGAAAGCGGTTATTGCCATTTACTTGTTTGTGTTTACTGAAAGGAACGCCAAGCTCAATAAGCTCTTGAATGGCTTCTTTGGCGTGAGAGGCAACAACCGTTACCGCTTTGAGATCACACAACCCTGCGCCAGCGTCTAACGTATCTTCTATGTGTGATTCGATGTGATCAAATGGATCCATCACGCCTGCAATGCCCCCTTGAGCATAGTTGGTACTGCTTTCGGTAACATGAGATTTTGCCAGCAAAATGACGGAATGGTTTTCTGCGAGTTTTAGCGCGGCGGTTAATCCTGCAATGCCTGTTCCAATAACGAGCACATCTGTTGTTAGGCTTTGACTGTTTGCAGAATGGCGCATGGAGTATCCTTTGGTGGTAAAAATGGTTGTGATAGGGGGGAGATATTTTTTATATTAAAGTCATCATTATGCGATTATATGCGATTAAGCCACCTGCCTATTCGAGTATTATAATTTAAAGCGTTAATAAAAGATGGGTGAACGAGTGTCTGAGCAAAAAATATTAATCGAACAGGGGCAAATTGTTTCCATAGAGGAAGGGTTTGCGTACGTTCAGGTTCAAGCAACCTCTGGCTGTAATGGTTGTGCCTCCTCTTCCAGCTGTGGTACGTCTGCTTTGGCAGGGTACTTTAAAGGAGGCTCGCGGGGGTTGATTAAGGTTAAAAATCACATTCAGGGATGCGTTGGCGATCATGTAACGCTTAAGTTAGACCAGTCCCAGTTAGTTAAGCAAGCTTTTATGGCGTACGGTATTCCATTGCTGGGTCTGTTTGTTTTTGCGATGCTGTTTTCATGGTTAGGATCCGTTTTAGGGCTAGCGGAGTCAATGCAAGAGTTGTTTTCGATTGTTGGTGGATTTATTGGCGTAGGGCTAGGTTGGGGAATCACCCGAAGAATTCATCAACCTGTTTTGCCTGAAATGATTGAGTCGTTACAAAAAAATAAAGGATAGACGTTAAGTGGACTATTTACCCATATTTGTTGATATTAAAAATCAGCCCTGTTTGATTGTAGGAGGGGGAGCCGTTGCGGCGCGTAAGGCCGATCTTTTTATTAAAGCGGGGGCAAGCGTAACCGTCATTGCTCCAGAACTTAAAATCGAGATGAAGCACCACCTTGAGCACGGTCTTATTTCATGGAATCCAGCGACCTTTTCTGCCTCTATTCTTGAGGGGGGGGAGAAACCCAAGTATGTTATTTCGGCTACCGACGATCAAGCGGTTAATCAAGCCGTATACCATTACTGCCAAGCGCATCAAATTCCTGTAAACGTGGCCGATCAAACCGAGTATTGTGATTTTATTTTACCCGCGATTGTAAACCGTTCACCCGTGACCATTGCCATCTCGACAGGCGGACGTTCGCCCATTTTGGCACGATTGATGAAAGCCCGTTTGGAGGCATTAATTCCTGCAGGGTTTGGCTCTTTAGCAGGGTTATTGGGGCGTTACCGTAAACAGGTGAAACAGAGTTTGCCTACCCCCGATGCACGCAAAGCCTTTTGGGAAAACCTACTGCAAAGTGCCTTTGTAGACAAAGCCGCGCAAGGGCGAACAGAGGAAGCCGAATGTATTTTAAAGGTACAGCTCAAGCAAGTTGAAACGACGGGGCAACCGATGCCAACGGGGGAAGTGTATTTGATTGGTGCGGGGCCTGGAGACCCCGACTTAATGACTTTTAAAGGGTTGCGTTTACTGCAACAGGCCGATGTTGTGTTGTACGATCGCCTTGTTGCCCCCGAAATTGTTGAGATGGCGCGTCGCGAAGCTGAACGCATTTACGTTGGCAAAAAAGACAAGTACCACGCCGTGCCTCAAGGGGATATTTGCCAACTTATGGTGACCTTAGCTCAACAAGGCAAGCGGGTCGCGCGCTTAAAAGGCGGAGACCCCTATATTTTTGGACGCGGTGCGGAAGAGGCCGAAGTGTTGGTTGAACACAATATTCCGTTTGAAGTCGTTCCAGGCATTACCGCCGCTGCTGGGTGCTCTGCTTACGCCGGGTTTCCACTGACCCACCGAGAGTTTTCACAATCGGTTACGCTCATTACAGGGCATCAGCAAGCGGGTGAAAACGAAGTCGATTACGGTCGTCTTGCCCACTCAGGTGATACGATGGTTTTTTACATGGGGGTTAAAAATGCGCAAAAAATTCAACAGGGCTTAATGCAACACGGTTTATCCGCACAAACACCCGCTGCCATCATCGAAAAAGGCACTACCGCCAAGCAGCGAGTCATCATTACCACGCTTGGTGAGCTGTACAGCACCATCAAATCCAGTCAAATTAAACCGCCCGCTTTACTGGTGGTGGGCGAAGTGATTAATGTGAGAGAGAGATTAGTTAAATGAGTGAGCGCAATGTGGATACAAAATCCATGAACGAAAAGCCGTTTCAGTTCTACATTCAAACTATTGGACGCGGACAAAAACGTCGCCGAAGCTTAACTCAAGACGAAGCACGGGATGCGATGCGCCTGATTTTAGCTGGCAAGGTAACTCAAATGCAGTTAGGCGCATTTTTAATGTTGATTAGAGTACGAGAAGAGACTGCAGAAGAGGCCGCAGGGTTTGTACAAGCTATTCGCGAAAAAATATCCCCCCCCCCTTGTTCGGTGGATATTGATTGGGGAAGTTATGCGGGAAAACGTCGTCAACTCCCTTGGTTTATGCTTGCCTTAACGCTGTTAACACGCAAAGGATATACCGTATTTTTACATGGTATTGTCGGCAATGAAGCCAATCGGCTTTACACACAAGAAATTGCCGAACGGCTTAATTGGCCAATCGCCAGTTCGTTGCAAAATGCCAAACAGCAGCTTGAAAAATCAGGATTTTGCTATGCGCCTGTCGAGTGTTTTGCACCTGAAATTAAAACCTTAATGGGCTATCGAGACGAGCTTGGGCTGCGCTCTCCCATTCATACCTTAGCGCGAATGATGAATCCATTTAATGCCAAACTCAGTGTACACGGTGTTTTTCACAAAGGGTATGACGACATACATCAACAAGCCGCGGCACGCTTAAACGATCCCATGACGGCTGCTTTTTGTGGCGACGGGGGAGAAGCCGAAGTGAGAGCTGATCGAAAAACAGAAATTAAAATGGTTGAAAAGGGTGACAATCAAGCCCGTTCAGAAACGTGGTCATTTTTCTTACCTAAAGTTTTTTTTGACTCCGATCCAACCGAAAAATGCATTGACCCAAATGTGCTTATGGCGGTATGGAAAGGGGAACAAAGGCATGATTACGGCAAAGCCACCACCATTCAAACCATTGTGATGGTGCTGATGGCACTTGAACACCTAACGCTTGAAGAAGCCACCGAACAGGCCGCGCAACTTTGGCGTGCGCGTTGAATTTGGTGTATCACACGCGTTAAATATTTTGTAACGTTTTAGCTTGTTCTGAATCGTTACAAAATATTTCCCCCCCCCCTTATTTTTAAATTTACCTTTTATTTGATGTGAATAGACCTGTAAAAAGTAGGTTTTTTTGTGTATATTGGTTTTATTTAACCCGATACGTAAAAAATAGGCTAAAGGGGGTCTAGATGATTTTTATAACCAATCGTTTTCCTGAGCAGAGTATCCGCACAGAAATAGGGCGGAGTTTTGATTTTGCTCTGGATAATAATGCCGCCAGCAACTCCGTCTTTTTTTGTGAGCATCTAGGCAAAAATAAAAACAAAGAGATTGGCAGCCTCGCCTTTTTACAACAGTTAAAAGATTCCTGCTATCGGCAAATATTGATCTATATTCATGGCTTTTCAAACACCCCAGAAGATGTTTTCTCAGCCACAAAAGAGCTTCAAGCGCTGTGTGATCAAAAAAAAGAGGAAGAAATTTTGGTTGTGCCGCTTATTTGGCCTTGTGATAATGATTTTGGCTTAGTAAAAGATTATTGGGACGATCAAAAATCAGCCGATCAAAGTGCTTTTTCTTTTTCGCGCGTATTAGAAAAGTTTTTAGTTTGGCGGCGTGAGCAAGATAAAAAGGATGATGCCCCTTGTCTAAAGCGCATTAATGTTTTAGCGCACTCAATGGGTAATCGAGTGTTAAGAGAAACCTTGGTCGCATGGAATAAATACGATTTAGCCGATGGTGTTCCAATGATTTTTAGAAACGCCTTTTTAGTCGCCGCAGATGTGGTGAACGAAACCCTAGAAAAGGGTGAAAAAGGCGAGCTTATCTGCCATGCTTCTCGTAATGTTGTGGTTTACCATGCGTCAGATGACCTAGCGTTAAGATCCAGCAAGGCTTTTAATTTAAAAAACAAAATTGCCTCACGCCGTTTGGGGCATACTGGCCCTGAAAATATGCGAAAAACACCACGCAATGTGTATCGTGTAGATTGCGACGACGTAAATAATAAATATGATCTCAAAGGGCACTCCTATTTTCGCTCAGGAAAACGAAAAGGACGTGCTGGTAAAGTGTTTAATCATATCTTTAACTGTTTAGAACTCGGACGCGTTTTTCCAGACGATGAACATCAGCGCTCTTCGATTATTAAAAAAAGAGTGCGTAAAAAATAATGTGGCGTTAATTTGACCTTGTCAATCAAATCGTTTGATTGACAAGGTCATATCATTTATAGCGTTGCACTGTGTCGTGTTTTTAGTGGGGGGGGGTAAAATTTAACGTTTATTCTTTTTGTGTCGTGCACGCCGAGCTTTCTTATTGGCCTCTTTGGCTTCAAGTTTCTCTTTTTTGAGTGCACGTTGTTTTTCGACCTGTATTAACTCAGCTTCAATAATATCTGGTGTTTCAAGGCTTAAGTTGCCCAGTACTGTATCGCGGTATTCCACAATAAAAATACGAGATATTTTGTCTAAATCAACCCAACCTCCTGAACGTAGGCACCCACGTTGTCGTCCAATTTCTTCTAAAAATTCAATGTCTGTTTCAGGCAACTCATCTAAATCAAATCGCTCTTTAAGCGATTTAGGATAGGTTTTCATTAAGTATTCTGCGGCATAAGAGGCAATGTCGGGCAGTTGAAAGGCGGTCTCTTTTATGCCGCCTGTAATCGCTAAACGGTAGCCACTGTTTTCGTTTTCAATATTAGGCCAAAGCATTCCTGGGGTATCAATTAAGGTGATGCCCTCTTCGAGTTTAATGCGTTGTTGATTTTTTGTAACGGCAGGTTCGTTACCTGTTTTGGCAATGGTGCGTCCAGTAATATTGTTGATTAAAGTGGACTTTCCAACATTGGGTATGCCAATAATTAAGACGTGAATGGTTTTAACGGTTTCTACCTTTTCGGGCACTAACTTTTTAATCATGGCAATGATTTGTTCACGCTTGTCGGATTGTTGTGCATTAAAGGCTAAGGTTTTGACTTGTTTTTCTTGTTCTAAATAGTCTTGCCAATGTTGTGTTTTTTCAGGGTCGGCCAAGTCGTTTTTATTGAGAATTTTGATGGTGGGTTTGTCCCCACGAATCTCTTCAATCATTGGGTTTTGACTACTGAAAGGGATGCGAGCATCCAGCACTTCAATAAACACATCAATTTGATGAAATATTTCTCTCACTTCTTTTTGGGCTTTATGCATGTGCCCTGGATACCATTGAATTGCCATTTGTATGCCTTTAATTGAGCTTGTTCCCCTTACTTTTTGAATAAAAACACACATAGTAGGGGTAAAATTTTAATAAATAAATTATAGCCTTTAATGCTTCTCTTTATGGCCTATTTATTGCTCTATTTTTCCGTACATTCTTTAGGCATTATGCGTATTTTACTGTTGTCAATAGGGTGGTAAGGTATAGCATTCTTTTTATTGCGTTTTTTTAGTGGTGTTATTTTTTAAATAATTTTAAAGGTTTTAACGGTATGTCTGACCATTTACATATATTAATTGTCGATGACGTTTCTGATAATATTCAGGTTGCGATGAGTATTTTGAAGGAAAAAAATTATCAATTTTCTTTTGCTTTAAATGGTGAGCAAGCACTTGAATTAGTTAAAGCGAATACATTTGATTTGATTTTGCTGGATATTATGATGCCTGGAATGGATGGTTACGAGGTCTGTAAACAGTTTAAAAACAACAAAAAAACACAAGACATTCCCGTGATATTTTTAACAGCAAAAGTAGATGTAGATTCTATTAAATCTGGGTTTGAGGTGGGCGCTGTTGATTATATTATTAAACCATTCCATCCTGAAGAGCTGATTGCTCGTGTTAAAACGCATTTGGAACTCTATGTCGCGAAACGTATTTTAAAAAAATACAATTTGAATTTAAAAAATAGCTTGTTGTTCCGAGAACAGCGTTTTATAACGGAGTTGGAAGACAGCCAAAAAGAGATGATTTACGTGTTGACTGAGTTAATGGAAGCCAACTCAGATGAGACAGGAAGACACATTCGCCGAGTGGCCGAGTATTCAAGGTTGCTTGCACATTATCACCCCAATATTACCGAAGAGGATGCGCAGGTTATTTTTCATGCTGCACCCATGCACGATATTGGAAAAATAGCGATTCCTCATGAAATTTTACACAAACCGGGTCGATTGACTGAGGAAGAGTTTAATATCATGAAAACGCACACCACACGTGCGCATGATTTTCTTAAAATATCAGACCGAAAATTTATTAAGGCTGCCAACGTAATCGCCATGCAGCATCATGAAAAATGGGATGGCTCGGGATATCCGAAAGGATTAGCAGGAGAAGACATTCACCCTTATGCAAGAATTGTTGCGCTGGCCGATGTGTTTGATGCTTTAACGCACAAGCGTGTTTATAAAGATGCCTGGACGGTTGATGAAGCGGTTGAATACATTGCTCAACATAAAAACACACAATTTGACCCTGTTTTGGTCGAGATTTTTTTAGAGCATATTGATGAATTTATTACCATCTCTCACTTTTAAACTCTTCTTTTTTTTCATTCTATGTTTGCTGTCATGGCAGGTAAAATCACTTAACTTAACGTTAGAAGAGCAGCAGTGGATCATAGAAAACCCTGATATTACTTTGGGTTCTGATGCGGCTTGGCCTCCGTATGATTTTGTAAACCGCCAAGGCCTTCATGATGGTATATCAGCCGATATTATTGAAATCATTCGTCAAAAAACGGGTTTGAATATTCAAATTAAAAGTGGCGTGTGGTCTGAAATTATTTCAGAGATGAAACAGGGCGGTTTAGACGGCCTTGTGTGTGCCGTTCAAACACCAGATAGAGAAGCGCATTTAAATTTTACCCCCCCCTATACGACGATGCCTCTGGGCATCTTTGTTCGAGCAGAAAATACGTCGATTTCTTCTTTAGAAAATTTAAAAAACAAGTTAGTTGCCGTGAATGAAGCCTCTTATTTGCACGAATGGCTTGCAACAACGCATCCTGACATATCGTTGTATTTAACCACCTCAAATAAAAAAGCACTTAATGCCGTTTCATTTGGTCACGCGGATGCGTACGTGGGAAACCTTGCTGTTGCGACCTATGTGATTCAACAAAATTATTTAACAAACTTAAAACTGATCGCTAGGGCGGAAGGGATCGAAACAAAAACCGCCATTGCGGTGGATAAAACACAGCCTATTCTGACATCTATTATTGAAAAATCGTTAAAGGACATTAAGCCTTCTGTATTACGTGAAATTAATGAACGTTGGTATGCACGTTCTCGTTCGCCCTCTACACAAGGGAAGTTTAATGCACTTAATTTAACCCTAAAAGAACGTTCTTGGATTGCCAATTATGGAGAGGTAAAGGTAGCGGTAGAGCCTGATTGGCCCCCTTTTGATTTTGTGGACAGTTCAAAAAAACCAAAAGGGCTTTCGATTGAATATTTAAAGTTAATTGCTCAAAAAACAGGATTAAAATTAAAATTTACGACGGATGTTTGGCCTCAGAATTTAACGGATTTAGAAAATAAAGAGACCGACCTCTTACCCGCAGGCGTTAAAAATGAAACGCGAGAAAAGTATGCACTTTTTTCAGAGCCTTATTTTGAAGCAAATAACTATTTTTTTATTCGAGATGACCTTAACGTTAGCCAAATAAAAGAATTGAATGGAAAAACAG
>JAMOLY010000188.1 GCA_027068835.1 Thiomicrorhabdus sp.
GTCACCGCTGCGGCGATGCGTACGATTGACAAAAAAGGCATTGACGCTGTGATTGCAGAGATGCGTTCACGCGGCGAAAAGGTTTAAGGAGACAGCCATGCGCGATAAAATTAAACTACAGTCTACAGAGTCTGCTTATTTTTATACTACGGATAAAAATAAAAAGAACATGGCTGGAAAATTTGAAATCAAGAAATTCGATCCAGTGGTTCGTAAACATGTCTTGTTCAAAGAAGCTAAAATCAAGTAAATCTTTACCCAGATCTATTTGACCAAAACTCAGTTCAAAAGACTGGGTTTTTTTATGCCTGAAAAACAAGAGTAATACGGCTTCACAATAATAAAATTACGCAGGATTTTTCGAGTCAAATCTGTTTATTTCGGTGAGGAAGCTGGCTCGTGTCAACGACAAATCAAAATAAGCAAAGATGGCTAAAAAATACAAGAAATATGGTGGGCCCTCACGGACTTGAACCGTGGACCTATCGATTATGAGTCGAGTGCTCTAACCAGCTGAGCTAAGGGCCCTAATAGACTTAGGAAACTATAAATAGCCGAAAGGCTATCTAAGAGCCGCTTATTATAGCGACCGTCATGCCTTTTGTGAAATAATATTATAAATAAATTCCAAAACCCCTCTAGATTAATAAGGAATGATAGATGCCTGAGCTACCCGAAGTTGAAACCACCTGTAAAGGCATTCAACCTTACGTTGAAAATCAAACCATTGTTCAGTTTATTATTCGAAACGCTCGACTCCGCTGGCCTGTTGAAGCACACCTAACACAAACCTTAAAGAACACGGTGATACAGAGCGTTAGTCGTCGTGGAAAGTACATCCTACTCACCACCCAAAAAGGCGTACTCATGCTCCATTTAGGGATGTCTGGTAACCTTCGCGTACTCCCTTCCACCTCAACTCCCATCAAGCACGATCACATCGACATTGTTCTCAGTAACCAACGCGTACTCCGATTGAATGATCCCAGAAGGTTTGGCTCTGTTTTATGGCATGACGCCATACAAGGGTCTGTCAAAAATCATCGACTCCTCTGTAAACTGGCACCCGAACCTTTTTCAAAAGAATTTAATGCCGACTATTTGTATCAGAAAATTAAAACTAAAAATGTCGCCATAAAAAAGCTGATTATGAACAATCAAATTATCGTAGGCGCAGGCAATATTTACGCCAGTGAAGCGCTTTTTAATGCCAAGATACACCCGCTTACGATAGGTAAAACGCTCAACAAAGACATGTGCCAACGACTTGTCACGAAAATCAAAAATGTACTAAGAGAGTCGATCAAACAAGGTGGAACCACCTTAAAAGACTTTGTAAAACCCGACGGAAAACCAGGCTACTTTGAACAAAAACTGAATGTATATGGTCGCAATGGACAACCCTGCACACAATGCAATACAGCTATTGAAAAAGTAATCATCAGTCAACGTGCCAGCTTTTATTGCCCAAATTGCCAACCTGTAAAAGGGAGTTAGAAAATAGCTAAAGAGATGTTTTTAAATCCCCCCCCCTCTAACGAAAAATAGCTCCATAAAGGAGCTATTTTAAACACCATAAAAGCATTGCTTTCATAGCATCACGTTAATCTAACATTAAATTAACGAACAGTTTGATTTAATGAGCCATTTGCATAACGTGCTTGCATCTCTTCAAGACCAACGGCTTTAATTTTTGAAGCATGTCCTGCGCAACCAAATGCTTCAAAACGTGACTTACAAATTTCCATCATTGCATTTTCAGCGGCATTGTAGAATTTACGTGGATCAAAGTTTGCAGGATTTTCAGACAAGTGCTTACGAATTGCACCGGTAGAAGCCATACGTAAATCGGTATCGATATTAACTTTACGAACACCGTACTTAATCCCTTCAACGATTGCTTCAACTGGCACTCCGTAAGTTTGACCCATATCACCACCGTAACTATTGATGATTGATAGCCACTCTTCAGGAACAGAAGATGAACCGTGCATAACAATGTGAGTATCTGGAATACGCTCATGGATTTTACGAATTTGATCAATTTTAAGTACATCTGCACTTGGCTTAGACGTAAATTTGTAAGCGCCGTGAGACGTTCCTACCGCAACCGCTAAACAATCTACGTTTGTATCTTTAACAAATTGTGCCGCTTCTTCTGGGTCTGTTAACAAGCTATCTAAACTAAGCTTTTCATCAGAACCATGACCATCTTCTTCACCCATCATTCCAGTTTCTAGTGAACCTAGGCAACCTAACTCACCTTCAACCGACACACCACCAGCGTGTGCAATGGCAACGACTTCGGCAGTAATTCCAGCGTTGTACTCATAAGAAGCAGGGGTTTTCATATCGGACTCTAAAGAACCATCCATCATTACGGATGTGAAACCTGATTGAATTGCGCGCAAACATACGCCAACATCTGAACCATGATCTTGATGCATAACAACTGGAAGGTGAGGATACATCTCAACCGCAGCAGCAACCATGTGACGAAGCATTGGCTCGCCCGCATACTTACGTGCGCCAGCAGAACCCTGAAGAATAACAGGCGAATCTACTTCATTTGCTGCACGCATAATTGCACGTACTTGTTCCATGTTGTTTACATTAAACGCAGGCATACCAAAATTATTTTCAGCTGCGTAGTCCATTAATTCACGAAGTGTAATCATCGCCATCTGCGAGACTCCTTTTAATTGGTTTCAAAAAATTTTCACTATTCTAGCAAGTTTTAACTGGCTATATAATAATACTTATATCAAACCCCTATTTATGGGATTTTAACAATTTCCATACTGTTGGTTCCACCTAAAATGCCACGTGTTTCACCACGCGTCAATAAAACAAGATCCCCTTGTTTGGCAATACCAAAAGATTTAATTCTTTCCATAATAATGTCTCTCACATTGCTGTCATCCAAACCCTCATAACTCACAAGTGATGGATAAACCCCACGGAACAGAGTCACTTTTCTACGTGTTTTAACATGAGGGGTTAACGCAATAATTGGAATACCAGAACTGATACGAGACATCAACAACGCCGTATTACCTGATTCGGTTAGGGACGCAATGCATTTAACATCAAAATGATTGGCGGCATACATTGCAGCCATTGCAATGGTTTCATCCACGGCAGTAAAAGACTCATCAATACGATGCGTTGACTCGCGAGAAGTACGAGACTTCTCTGCTTCGTGACAAATGTTACCCATGGTTTGAATAACCAAACTTGGCGATTTACCTGTTGCTGTTTCACCCGAAAGCATCACTGCATCCGAACCATCCATTACAGCATTCGCAACATCAAACACTTCAGCACGTGTTGGAATCGCATTATCAATCATGGTTTCCATCATCTGTGTCGCGGTAATCGTAACTCGATTCAATTGACGTGCACGCTTAATCATTTTTTTCTGTAGGGCTGGCAGTTGTGCATCACCCACTTCAACGCCCAAATCACCACGTGCAATCATAATGACATCCGAGGCTAAAATAATGCCATCTAAGGTTGCATCATCTGCTACCGCTTCTGCACGTTCAATTTTTGAAACAATCGCACAGTTTAATCCTGCTTTTTGCGCCAACGAACGACAGTACTCAACATCTTCAGCAGAGCGTGGAAATGATAAGGCTAGGAAATCGGCTTCCATTTCAGCCGCGGTTAAGATGTCTTCTTTATCTTTATCCGTCAGTGCCGCCGCAGAAAGACCGCCACCTTGTAAGTTGATCCCTTTATTGTTCGATAAGGCTCCTCCGACAATAACGGTACAGTTAACACGCTCACCCACAACGTCAATCACTTCAAAAACCAAACGACCATCGTCTAATAAAAGACGATTACCAGGCTTAACATCATAAGGTAAGCTTTTATAAGTTAAGCCCACTTCATGTTGATTTCCTGCATTCAAATCTACATTATTATCAAGCGAAAACAGGTCTCCCGCTTCAAGAAAAATTTTTTCCTCGGCAAAACGTGCAATACGAATTTTTGGTCCTTGCAAATCGACTAAAACTCCGACCTCACGATCTAGTTTCTTCGCCAATGCTCGAACCGCATCGACTCTGCCTTTATGCTCAGTTGGATTACCGTGAGACATATTAATACGAACGACATCAAGCCCCGCTTTAATCATTTTCTCGAGCTCACCGTTGCGATCGGTTGCAGGCCCTAAAGTTGCTACAATTTTTGTTCTTCTTAAAACAGTTGACATATTCAGTTAACCCTTTGAATGTAAATTTTCAATCAAAAAAAGATGTCTCGCAAAATAAACGCATTGTAAATAAAAAATAGCCTCAGAAAGACCTTTTCATTTTTTAAGTTTACTTACCGAGTCACCCTTCTTTCAGATGATTGCTAAAAAATTTATTATATTATGAGACAGAAGCGCTCTAAATGACAGTTTAATTAAACCGAGCTTAACTAAAAAACTGTTAACCTCGATTTTTATTACGAAATAACTACTTTGTTGCTGCTTTTTCTAGCATTTCAACCGCAGGTAATTTTTTACCTTCTAGGAATTCAAGAAAAGCTCCCCCACCCGTAGAAATGTAAGAAACTTTGTCTGCAATATCATATTTATCAATGGCCGCTAAAGTATCACCGCCACCTGCAATAGAGAAAGCATTTGACTCGGCAATTGCTAATGCAATCGCTTTGGTTCCTTCACCAAATTGATCAAATTCAAATACGCCAACCGGGCCATTCCAAACAACCGTTCCAGCATTTTTAATGATCTCTGCCAGTTCCGCCGCAGAATCAGGGCCGATATCAAAAATCATGTCATCGTCTTGAACTTCCGATACATTTTTAGTGGTTGCAACCGCAGTTTCAGAAAATTCTTTACCGCAAACCACATCTGAAGCCAGTGGAATACCTGCTCCACGTGCTTCCATAATGCCGTTCAACTTATTACAAGTTTCAACCAAGTCAGATTCTGATAACGATTTCCCAACATTGTGACCCGCCGCCTCAATGAATGTATTGGCAATACCACCACCGACAACCAACTGATCCACTTTATTAGAAAGTGACTCTAACACGGTTAGCTTTGTAGAGACCTTAGAACCACCGACAATTGCCACCATTGGGCGAGCAGGATTATTTAAGGCTTTACCAAGTGCTTCTAACTCACCCCCTAAAAGAGGGCCTGCACACGCGGTATCAGCAAAGGCTCCTGCACCATGGGTAGACGCTTGTGCGCGATGTGCCGTACCAAACGCATCCATCACATACACATCACAAAGTGCCGCATACTGCTTAGAAAGTGCTTCCGTGTTCTTTTTCTCACCGACATTAAAACGAACGTTTTCTAATAAAACCACTTCACCATCAGCCACATCAAAACCACCTGAAAGATAGTCTTTAACCAAACGAACCTCTTGACCTAATTTTTCAGAAAGATTTTCCGCCACAGGCGCTAGAGAAAATTCATCCGCATACTCACCTTCGGTTGGTCGCCCTAAATGAGACATAAGCATCACTTTAGCACCGGCTTCTGCCGCCATTTTAATGGTGGCTAATGAAGCGCGAATACGAGCATCAGAAGTAACTTTACCGTCCTTAACTGGCACATTTAAATCTTGACGAATTAATACACGTTTTCCAGCTAGGTTTAAATCAGACATCTTAATTACAGACATTCGGTATTTCCTCTATATGTAAATGCGAACAGTTCGCACGTTGTCTAGGAACTCCCCCTAGCAACAAAGTTTAAAAATTAAATTTTCCATTTAATACTAGACCAAGTACAAAAAAGAAAAGTAAATCAATTAAGAATAGTGGGTTTAGGGCTTCGTGAAGTAGGTTAGTTCGAGGCGGGATAAGGGCGCGTACATGCGTACGTAACCGTTCCCAACGAAGAAATAGCCTGCTTCACGGAGTCCTAAATCACTATTTTCCGACGTGTTCTACTACTCTCATCATATTACAGGTGTAACCGTACTCATTGTCATACCAAGCAACGATTTTCACAAACGTAGAATCAAGTGCAATTCCTGCTTTTGCATCAAAAATAGAAGGGCGAGGATCACCACGGAAATCAGTCGAAACATTTGCTTCTTCTGTGTAACCTAGAACACCTGCCATTGACCCTTCAGAAGCCGTTTTCATTGCGGCACAAATTTCGTCATAAGAGGCTTCTTTTTCAAGCTCTACAACCAAATCAACCACAGAAACATCTGAAGTAGGTACGCGGAACGCCATACCCGTCAACTTACCGTTTAACTCAGGAAGAACTTTACCAACGGCTTTTGCAGCACCCGTTGAAGATGGAATGATATTCTCAAGAATACCACGCCCACCACGCCAATCTTTCATAGATGGACCATCAACTGTTTTCTGAGTTGCTGTCGCCGCATGAACCGTAGTCATCAAACCACGCTTAATACCAAAGCTATCATTCAATACTTTAGCAACCGGTGCTAAACCGTTTGTCGTACAAGAAGCCGCTGAAACAATCGCTTCACCTTTATACTCTTCATGGTTAACACCATAAACAAACATTGGCGTATGATCTTTAGAAGGCGCTGACTGAACTACTTTTTTAGCGCCCGCTTCAATGTGTGCCTGACAAGACTCTTCGGTTAGGAAGAAGCCTGTACATTCGATGACAAGATCTGCGCCTACATCAGACCAAGCTAGGTCAGCAGGATTACGCTCTGCGGTAATACGGATAGTTTTACCGTTAACCACTAGGTTACCGCCAACCACTTCAACCGTACCATCAAAACGACCATGTACCGAATCAAATTTTAACATATACGCCAAATATTCAGGATCAAGCAAATCATTGATTGCAACCACTTCGATGTTCTTAAAATCTTTTGCCGCTGCGCGGAAAGCCATACGTCCGATACGGCCAAAACCGTTAATACCAACTTTAATCGTCATTTTCTAACTCCAAAAAATTATCGTACCCAATATCGCTTAGGTACGAAGTTACAAATAAATTACTTACCTAACACCTTGTTCGCCGTAGCGACAATGTTCTCAACCGTAAAACCAAATTCTTTATACAGTTGATCTGCTGGTGCAGACTCACCGAAAGTAGACATACAAACTGTTCCACCTTCAAGCCCTACATACTTATACCAACCATCTGCAACGCCTGCTTCAATCGCAACACGTTTCACACCTGGAAGAAGAACCGAATCTTTATACGCTTGATCTTGCTCATCATACGCATTAGTACAAGGCATTGATACAATACGAACCTTTGCATCCATCGCTTCAGCCGCTTCAACCGTTAGGCCTACTTCAGAACCAGTAGAGATAAAGATAATATCAGGCGTGCCTTCACAATCTTTCAGGACATAACCACCCTTCTCAATATTCTTAACTTGCTCAGCCGTACGAGCCATAGGCTCAAGCGCTTGACGAGAGAAGATTAAAGCCGTTGGTGCATCACCACGCATCATCGCAAGTTTCCATGAAACCGCTGACTCAACCGCATCACAACCACGCCACGTTTGGAAGTTCGGAATCACACGCATGGTTGCTAGTTGCTCAACAGGCTGATGCGTTGGACCATCTTCACCCAAACCAATCGAATCATGTGTATAGACATAAATCGTACCAATTTTCATCAACGCAGACATTCTTAACGCGTTTCTCATGAACTCCATGAACATGAAGAATGTGCCACCAAAGACTTTGAATCCACCATGAAGCACCATACCGTTCATCATGTGTGCCATACCAAACTCACGAACACCCCAAGACAGGTAGTTACCATCTGCATTTTCATGGTTTACTTTAACCATCTTAGACCAGTTGGTTAGGTTAGACCCTGTTAAATCGGCTGAACCACCAAACATTTCTGGTAATAACTCACCCAATTTTTCAATTGATTTTTGAGATGCTTGGCGTGAAGCAATTTTAGGCATCTCTTTTTGCGTTTGTGCAATAAAGCCATCCATATCCACTTCAAAGT
>JAMOLY010000189.1 GCA_027068835.1 Thiomicrorhabdus sp.
CTGCGCTTACTTGGCTCTAGCTGAGGAAACACCTGCTCCCAATAACGCAAAACATGCGATTTCAACTGGCAAATCTTAACCACTTCACCAATCGTAAAGTATTTTTTATCTGGCAACTCTATTTCAAGTTGCTGAATATTTAAATTTTCCTGTTTAAGATTTGCCATAATTATCTATTTGCGCACGCAGTTTTTGTCCAGGCTTAAATGTTACCACTCTTCGAGCAGAAATAGGAACATCTTCTCCCGTTCGTGGATTACGACCAGGACGGGAGGCCTTATCACGGAGTTCAAAATTGCCAAATCCTGACAATTTAATTTGTTCTCCTGAAATCAATACCTCACTCAGCTCATTATAAAATTGTTCAACCAGCTCTTTGGACTCTCTTTTATTAAATCCAAACGTATCTGATAAATCTTGTGCAATATCTGCTTTGGTTAATGCCATCTTTATTTATACCTTAACTACAACCTGAATTCGTAGCTTCACTACGGGATTCAGGTACAATTTAACTATCTTAATTCTGCGTTCACAGCTTGCTTAGCTAACACTAAGACCTCTGAAATAAGAGTATCCACCTCATCGTCTTGAAGTGTTCGGTCTTGGTGTTGAATTTTTAGGGTGAGCGCAATGCTTTTTTGCGATGCTTCGACCCCTTCCCCTCTATAAACATCAAACAATTCAACCGATTTAAGAATGTCGGACTCTACCGCCACAATCGAATCCACTAATGCTTGAACGGCTAACCCTTCATCGACCAAGAAAGCCAAATCACGCTGAACTTCAGGAAATTTAGAGATTGCTTTGGCGCTAGGCACTTGCATTGTCATTAAAGCATCTTGACAAATTTGAAATACGTAAACCTTTCCTGAAACACCGATTGGCTTAACCAATGAGGGATGTAGCTGGCCCATTATACCGACTTCTTCACCATCTTTCATTATAGACGCAGACTGCCCTGGGTGTAGGGCTGGATGTTCGCACTCATCAAATCGAATGCTCTCTTGTTGATGGCTCATGCGAATTAAAGTTTCAACATCCCCTTTTAAATCAAAAAAGTCAACCGCTCGCTCAACAGCATCCCAACCCGATGCGGAAGCATTGCCTGTAATAACGCCGCCCAACATAGGCACTTGTGTGGCACCTGTTGGCTCAGAGTCATTCTTATAAAAAACCAAACCTGACTCAAATAAACGCACCCGAGGTTGCTGACGATTTTGATTATAAGCAACGGATTGTAACAGTCCCGAAAACAGATTGGTTCGCATGGCTTTCATGTCATCCGAAATGGGTTTTTTTAAGAGAACGTAAGGCTGTGTTGGCTCAAGCAGTTTTTGCTTAGACTCTTCAACAAAGCTATAGGTAATCACCTCATTATAACCACGCTGTACTAAAGCCATTTTTAATGCGAGCAATGATTGCTCAGATTCTGGCAGTGTATTCAACGTCATTGGTGCATGAACGGGGGTTTCTGGTAAATTGTTATAACCAAAAATACGCCCGACTTCTTCAATTAAATCCATTTCAATACTCATATCAAAACGGTAACTAGGAGCGGTTAATGACCAACCAGACTCGTTCTCTTTAATGTCAAACCCTAAGCGTTCAAAAATTTGCTGTACTTGCTCTTTAGAAACCTCAACGCCTAGGCGTTTCGTAATGGTTTCTGAACGCAACTCAATAGGAACTGGGGTCGGTAAATGCGTCTCTGAAATGCTGGAACTAATTTGACTAATGATCCCCCCTGCAATCTCCGTAAACAGAAATAATGCGCGGTCTAAAGCGCGTTCAGGCAACATGGGATCGACACCGCGTTCAAACCGCATTGAGGAGTCCGTATGCAAACCATATTTACGTGCCTTACCTGTAATGGCTAAGCGTGAAAAATGCGCACATTCAAAAAATATTTTTGTGGTTTCTGGTGTTACTGAGGTTGATAAGCCACCCATAATACCTGCTAATGCAATCACACCTGAATCATCCGCAATAACAAGTGTATCGTCCGACAACACCCGTTCTTTTTCATCCAGCGTAACCAGTTTTTCACTCGACTTAGCTTTACGAACTTGCACCGCCCCTTTAAGCGTATTCAAATCAAACGCATGCATCGGTTGACCTAGCTCTAATAATACATAATTGGTGATGTCCACCACCAGACCCAACGAACGAACCCCTGAACGCTGTAATTTTTGCACCATCCAAGCAGGTGTAGTGGCGCTGGTGTCAAAGTCTGTCACAACACAGCCTAAATATTTAGGACAAGCTTGCGCATCTTGCACCTCTACTGATTGTGGGCATTCCGCTGTACCCGCCATTTTTTTATCTTTAAATGGCGGGGTTAAAGCAACACCGCTGACCGCATGAACATCTCTTGCAAGCCCTATCACACTAAAACAATCAGCTCGATTTGGTGTTAAATCTACGTCAATAATCGTATCATCTAAATCAAGGTATTCGCGAATGTCCATTCCAACGGGGGCATCTGCTGGTAAAACCAGTAAACCGTCTACACCGTCATCAGGCAATCCAAGTTCACTTGCGCCACACAACATTCCATTGGAAGGCACGCCACGTAACTTTGCCTTTTTAATTTTGAAATCACCCGGTAATTTCGCACCCACTTTGGCACAACAGGCTTTCATACCCGCTATCACGTTTTTAGCACCACAAACAATTTGAACGGGTGACGCTTCACCCACGTCAACTTGGGTAATATTTAATTTATCTGCATCTGGGTGTTTTTCAACCGACAGAACATGCCCGACCACAACACCCGTAAAAGCACCCGCAACAGGTTCAATACCATCCACTTCCAAACCAGCCAAACTTAACTCTTCAGACAGGGTGATGGTATCCCAATTTGGATTTGTCCACTCTCTTAACCAATTTTCACTAATTTTCATGTTGCTCTTCTCACCAAATCTGATTTATTTAAATTGTTGTAAAAAACGCAAATCGTTTTCAAAGAATTGGCGCAAATCTTTTACGTTATAACGTAGCATGGCCAAACGCTCAACGCCTAAACCAAACGCGAGTCCCGTATATTCATCAGGATCAATGCCCACATTAGTTAAGACCTTAGGGTGAACCATGCCACAACCCAGTACCTCAATCCAACGTCCATCCCCAAACAGGTCGGTTGCAATATCCACTTCAGCCGAAGGCTCGGTAAATGGAAAGTAAGAGGGTCTAAAACGTGTCTTTAAGTTGTCATCTTCAAAGAACTGACGTAAAAATTCAATTAAAAGCGCACGCAACTGAGCAAAACTGGCGTTTTTTTCGATAATTAACCCTTCCACTTGATGAAACATCGGGGTATGCGTTTGGTCAGAATCACAACGGTAGACGCGCCCAGGTGCAATAATACGCAAAGGAGGTTTTTTATTTTCCATTGTGCGAATTTGCACACCCGAGGTATGGGTTCTCAAAACGGTGTTTTCATTAATGTAAAACGTATCGTGCATTGCTCGTGCTGGATGTGTTTTTGGAATATTTAATGCTTCAAAATTGTGCCAATCGTCTTCAATTTCAGGCCCTTTCTCAACATTAAATCCAGCTTTTGAAAATAAGGTTTCAATTCGATTAAGCGTACGAGTAACGGGATGCAAGCCACCTAAATCAACATCACGCCCAGGAAGCGTTACGTCAATTCGTTCTTCCGCCAATTGTTTAGCCAATTTTGCATCGTCCAGCTCTTTTTTCTTAGCATTTAAAATACCTTGAACCATTTGCTTTGCTTCATTAATCAACAGGCCTGCTTTAGGGCGCTCTTCACTCGATAGCTTTCCCAGCATTTTCATCATGCTGGTCAGTTCACCTTTTTTACCAAGGTATTGAACTCGAATTTCATCGAGTTTGGCCAAATCAAGTACCGATTTAACAGCATCTTGTACTTGTAAAATAATAGTTTGAAGTTGTTCTTGCATACGATTTAGTGTCCTAAAAAGGAGGGGGGATAAAAACTAAGAGACCTTTACACAAAAAATCTCAATAAGAAACCTTTGCACGAGAGGGGTGCGAGAGAAAAAAGTGATAAAATTTGACTGATTGAGGCGGAAAGCGCAGGGAATAGCTAGCTATTCGCAAGATTTTCAACAAAAATCAGGTATATTTTAGCTTTTTTCATCCGTGCATCCTTTCGTGCAAAGGTCACAATAAGTATTAAACATTTCATTCAAAACAGAGGAATAAAATCTTTGATGCTCATCATAGTAAATTAAAGCAAAAAAATAGGGGACCAAAGCCCCCTAAATTCGAAAATGACTAGGAAAATTTCCTAGCCTATTTTCTTATAATGCCGCTTTGGCCTTTTCAGCAATAGCCGAAAATGCAGCTGCATCATGCACAGCAATGTCCGCTAAAACCTTACGGTCAATAGCAATCTCTGCTTTGTGCAAACCATTAATGAAACGGCTGTACGTCAATCCATTCATACGAGCTGCGGCGTTAATACGCGCAATCCATAAACGACGGAACTGACGTTTTTTGGTACGACGATCACGGTACGCGTATTGACCCGCTTTAATAACCGCTTGCTTAGCAACACGAAATACTTTACTACGTGCACCGTAGTAACCTTTTGCTTGCTTTAATACTTTATTGTGTCTACGGCGCGCAACGACACCTCTTTTAACTCTTGCCATTTTTCAATCTCTCCTTTAAGCGTACGGTAACATACGACGAACCATTGCCACATCATGATCATGGATCATGCTTCCTGAACGTAGCTGACGCTTACGCTTAGTCGACTTTTTGGTCAAAATATGACGTAGGTGAGATTGTTTGCATTTGAAACGACCTGAGCCTGTTTTCTTGAAGCGCTTTTTAGCACTACTGTTTGTTTTCATCTTAGGCATAGCATGAAACTCCGCATTTAAGTCAACCCTTAAGGGTAACTTGGTTTTTAAATCAGACTGCGTTCAATTTCTCAAACCAATCTACTTCGGTACAACGAACAGCACTGAAGGAGCTGCACCAGTAATGAACAAAAAAGATAACTCCCCTGCTCATCCCGACTGTTGTTTAAGTAATTTTAAAAAAATTACTTTTTCTTCGTTGGGGCAACCATCATTTGCATTTGACGGCCTTCCATCTTCGGCATTTGTTCAATGGTCGCAACCTCTTGAATATCATCCCGAACACGTTCCAACATCTTCAACCCCAGTTCCTTATGAGTGATCTCGCGTCCACGAAACCAGATGGTTACTTTGACACGATCTCCATTAGCTAGGAATTTCAACAGGTTGCGTAGTTTGACCTGATAATCTCCCTCTTCAGTTCCTGGGCGAAACTTAACTTCTTTAAGCTGCACTTGCTTCTGTTTTTTCTTTGCTTCGTGCTTCTTTTTTTGCTGCTGGTAAAGGTACTTACCATAATCCATGATTTTACAAACAGGAGGGTTTGCTTTCGCTGTAATTTCCACCAAATCCAAACCAAATTCCTGAGCCTGCTCTAAAGCGTCTTTAATGCTTACAACACCTAATGGTTCGCCATCAGGATCAATTAAACGCACTTCAGGTGATTTAATCGCACCATTAATTCTATCTTTAGGTGCTTCAGGTTGTTGTGGTCGGCCGCGGCCTCTACGAATTGCGATAGCAATATCCTCCAGTTATTAAAAATTTGTGTTCTATTTTAAACGGTTATTCAACCACTCGGCCTAACTTGCCAATATCATTACTTAACAAATCAACCAGCTCAGAATAAGTAAAGCTTCCAAGGTTATTTCCCCCTCTCGCTCTCACATTTACCGTTCCATCTGCCACTTCTTGATCGCCTACGACCAAAATATATGGCACACGTTGCATAGTGTGCTCGCGAATTTTAAACCCTACCTTCTCATTTCTCAAGTCCGATTCGACTCTAAAGCCATGTTTTTTCAATTTTTTTGTCATTTTCGACACATATTCGCTGTGAACGTCCGAAATTGATGCCATTACACACTGAGTAGGTGCCAACCATGTTGGAAATTTTCCTTCGTAATGTTCAATCAAAATTCCAACAAAACGTTCTAACGATCCTAAAATGGCTCGGTGAATCATCACGGGGTGGTGCTTCTCATTATCTTGTCCAACATACACTGCATTTAAGCGTTCAGCTTGAGTCATTGAGAAATCAAGTTGAATCGTACCACACTGCCACACTCGTCCAATGCAGTCTTTTAATTGAAACTCAATTTTAGGGCCATAAAATGCACCCTCTCCTGGTTGCAATTTATAATCCAAATTGGCTTCTTTAAGCGTCTCTTCCAACGCGGTTTCGGCTAATTCCCAAACAGCATCGGAACCCACGCGCTGTTCTGGACGTGTTGAAAACTTAATCGCAATGTTTTCAAAACCAAAATCAGCATAGGTTTCAAACACCAAATCAATACACGCTTGCACTTCTTCTTTAATTTGGTCTTCGGTACAAAAAATATGCGCATCATCCTGTGTAAAAGAGCGCACACGCATCAAACCATGCAGAGTACCAGACGGCTCATTACGGTGAACCAAGCCAAACTCCGCAATGCGAATGGGCAAGTCTTTGTAGCTATGTAGGTGGCGGTTGTAAACTTGTATGTGTCCTGGACAATTCATCGGCTTAACCGCATAGTCACGGTTATCGGTTTCGGTGGTAAACATATTGTCTTTAAATTTATCCCAGTGCCCAGACTTTTCCCACAAAGAGCGATCCATAATCAATGGCGTGCGAATCTCTTCATAATCATGAGCAACCAACTGACCGCGCATATACTCTTCGACCACACGATAAAGCGTTGTGCCTTTAGGATGCCAAAACGCCATTCCTGGTGAGATCTCTTCTAAATGAAAGAGATCCAGTGTCTTACCCAATTTTCGATGGTCACGTTTTTCCGCTTCTTCCATCATCAATAAATAGTCTTTTAACGCGGGTTTACTCTCAAACGCAACGCCATAAATACGCTGTAGCATTTTATTATCGGAGTTACCACGCCAATAAGCTCCCGCGATATGGGTCAGTTTAAGCGCCTTCACAAAGCCCATGTTAGGCAAATGAGGCCCAACACACATATCAACGTACTCTTCGTGAAAATAGAAACCAAACTTGGTTTCGTTGGTTAAATCGTTAATTAACTCTAATTTATAGTCTTCACCACGCTCTGCAAACGTTGCAATCGCCTCTTCACGAGGCAACATTTTTTTAACAACTGGGTATTTGGTTTTTGCCAGTGACAGCATACGTTTTTCAATGACTTTTAAATCTTCGGGCGTAACCTTATGCACCATGTCAATGTCATAATAAAAACCATTATCAATCACAGGGCCAATCGCCATTTTTACATCAGGGTACAGTTGCTTTAAGGCATGACCAAGCAAATGCGCACACGAGTGACGCATAATATGAACGCCCTCTTCGTCTCTCATTGTGATAATTTCAAGCGACGCATCTTCTGTTATTAAATCACTCGCATCCACCAATTGGCCGTTTATCCGCCCAGCAACCGTCGCCTTAGCTAACCCTGCGCCAATGCTTTCTGCAACCTGCATAGCAGAAACAGCTTCATCAAATTGTTTGGTGGAACCATCGGGTAACGTAATGATCGGCATTAAAGTGTTCTCTCAATAATAATTTAAAATTTAGCCGAGTATTTTACCCTAATCCTCTAATAGAAACGTGAAAAATAGTGCAAATGATTTAAATCGCCTTATCTAAATCCCCCATATCGCTCTATTTTTTAGATATAATCGCGTGATTAAAATGTTACTAAAAAAAGGATACACGCATGAATTTAGATCAAGCCCGTTTTTTCATGGTAGAACAACAAATTCGACCGTGGGATGTTCTTGACCCAAAAATCCTAGATTTATTGCAAGACACACCGCGCCACCTTTTTGTTGAAAAAGAGAACGAAGATCTTGCTTACAGCGATATTGAGCTACCCATTGGTTCTGAGCAA
>JAMOLY010000190.1 GCA_027068835.1 Thiomicrorhabdus sp.
CGCAAACTTTTTAGCAAACCCTTTCATCAACGTTTGCAAAGCCGCTTTACTGGATAAATAAGCAATGTAATCAGAAGAGACACACTTCACCCCCGCATCGGAGAGTGAAATAATGTCCGTTAAATCTTCCGACGATGCTTTTAACAAAGGTGCTAACGCCATATTAAGGTAATAAGGTGTTTCAACATGCAGTTGAAGTAATCCATTAAAAAATCTCCCCCCCCCCTCTCTTATTGCATCATCAGACAACCACAATGAAGCATTATGAATGACCGCACGCAAGCTGTACGCTTTTTTCTCAATATTTTCAAGCAACATACCCCTTGCATCCGCCAAGGTAAAATCCACCTGAAAACCTATCGCACCTAATGCCAACAGCTCATCCACTTCGGGATGTCTTGTTCGATAGGTAAACAATACGGGATAATCTGTTTTTTGTAAAAAAGACTTTGCTAAATAATAGCCAATACGTTGCCCAGCACCTGTAATTAATACAGCATTATGAATTTTATCCCCCCCCCTATTCACTGAGTTAACTCGGCTGTTTTAACAAATGTTTTTTGAATAATCGTGGCATCAAAGCTTGCACGATGACGCTTATCTTCACAATTTTGTAGCAGTTTATCTTTTGTTTCATGCCAAATTTCCATTTGTGGCTCCGTTAAAATCATCTCTAAGGGACTCACTTTAAATGCTTGAGGAATATGTGCAACTTCAAATAACAAGTGCATCCACGGGCTGTCCACCACCCAACCATCCGAATAAACGGTCTGATCCAGTAAAAATTCATTTAACTCACGCGCCACCACATCCAACGGTTTACCATGCTGATGCAAAACATCTCTTGAAATATGATGCACGCGCTCCGCCTCTTCAGTCCAAAACACCCACTCTTCAGCAGGCTTAATTAAACTGCAATAGCGTGCACCACATGCCAAAACCACACCGACCTCAATCGGATAAGAGTGGCCACCAAACCCAGAAGCCTCAACATCAATCACGCTTGGAACGCCTCGAAACATAATTCACCTATTAAATTTAGAGATAAAAAATCACTGCCCATATTAACATCCGCCCCCAAGATAGAAAACCGATTTGGATATCAAATCAATCACGCTCAAAAAAATATTTTAGCTATAATAAAGCCTTTAAATTTTTAATCGCGATGAAAGTCAGGAAACTCTAAATGAAAAATCGTATGTTTGATGTCGTTATTGTGGGGGGGGGAATTTCTGGCTGTGCGCTCACCTACCTGCTGTCAAAATACACCGATATAAAATCCATCGCAATGTTAGAAAAATACGATTCACTCGCGCCACTTAACTCAAACGCACGTTCCAATAGCCAAACCCTACACTGTGGTGACATTGAAACCAACTACAAACTTGAAAAAGCCAAGCTCGTTAAACGCCAAGCTAACATGCTGATTAACTACGCCAAAACGGTCGATATTAACGATTTTTTATACAAGTTTCCTAAAATGATATTAGCCGTAGGTGACGAAGAGTGCGAACGATTAGAAAAACGCCACCATGAATTTGCCGAAGACTTTCCTTACATGGAACTCTGGGATGC
>JAMOLY010000191.1 GCA_027068835.1 Thiomicrorhabdus sp.
GAGCGCGCATTGCAGAGTTAGTTAAGTTAGGTGTTGAAGAAGGCGCAGAACTCTACCAACCAGAAATCACTTTGCCAGAATGTGGTTGTTTTTATCCGCCAACTTTATTGACCGAAGTGGATACCGCACATTATGTTGCTCAAGAAGAAATATTTGGTCCAGTTTTAGTCTCCATGACATTCCGTACACCAGTAGAAGCCGTTGCACTGGCAAATAATGTTCGCTATGGACTGGCTTGTAGTGTCTGGAGTGAAAACATCAACCTAGCCCTTGATATTGCACCAAAAGTAATAGCAGGAGTCGTATGGATAAACTGCACCAATCAATTTGATGCCGCTGCTGGCTTTGGTGGAAAAAAAGAATCAGGATTTGGCCGCGAAGGTGGAATCGAAGGCATGTACGCTTATTTAAAACCCAAAGTTGATGCCACTTTAAAACCAAGCAAGCCACAAAAAATATTTGAGTTAAAATCCAAAAACTCAAAGGCTATTGTTGATAGAACACCAAAATTTTATATTGGTGGCAAACAAGCTCGCCCTGATGGCGGTTATTCACAAACCGTGGTTTCTAGCAAAGGCGAGTTAATCGCTCATATCGGCCAAGGCAACCGCAAAGATGTGCGTAATGCCGTAGAAGCGGCACGCAAAGCCACAGGCTGGACCAACACAACGGCACATAATCGCGCACAAGTGCTTTATTTTATAGCCGAGAATCTGAGTCTTCGCAGTGATGAATTTAGCAAAAACATTCAAGCAATCACAGGCGCAAGTGCTAAAGATGCACAACGTGAAGTCGATACCAGTATCGAAAGGTTATTTTACTATGCTGCTATAGCCGATAAATTTGACGGACAGGTGCATACCGTACCCGTTCGCGGAGTCGTACTTGCCATGCCTGAAGCCAATGGCATCATGGGCATTGTTTGCCCTGATGAAAGCCCATTACTCGGCTTTGTGTCACTAATGGCAGCAACTATCGCCATGGGTAACCGTGTGGTCATGATTCCATCGCAAAGCGCTGGATTAACTGCTCTAGAGTTTTACCAAATCCTAGAAACATCCGATCTACCCGCAGGCGTAGTCAACATCATAACCGGCGATAAAAATGAACTCGCACAAACCCTAGCCGATCACTACGAAGTCGAATCGGTTTGGTATTTCGGCGATACCGAAGGTTCTACCATGGTCGAAAAAGCCTCTGCCGCTAACCTTAAACGCACATGGGTGAACAACGGCAAAGCCAGAGATTGGTTTGATAACACCCAAAGCCAAGGCAAAGAATTTCTTAATCAATCCACCGATGTGAAGAATATTTGGACGCCATATGGGGAGTAGTTCTTTGTTAAAGAGAAAGTAACACGGAGGTTCACAGAGGAGACACGGAGTTTTATAAAAAAACCACGTCATTGCGAGGAGCGTAGCGACGTGGCAACCTCATTGGGTATCGTGGTTTTGTTTTGGATTAAGTAACACGGAGGTATTTTACTATAATTATTCTATTCTCAAGTTTTGAGAATGATTTTAATTAAAATGAATCCTTAAAATAGATGGAGAAAAAATTATGAAGAAAAAAC
>JAMOLY010000192.1 GCA_027068835.1 Thiomicrorhabdus sp.
ACCGTGGGATGTTCTTGACCCAAAAATCCTAGATTTATTGCAAGACACACCGCGCCACCTTTTTGTTGAAAAAGAGAACGAAGATCTTGCTTACAGCGATATTGAGCTACCCATTGGTTCTGAGCAAGCTATGATGTTTCCTCGTGTAGAGGGACGCTTACTGCAAGCGGTCGATATTGACAGTTCCGAACGTGTATTAGAAATTGGAACAGGAAGTGGTTACCTAACCGCTTTAATCGCCAAACAAGCGCAATCCGTTGATACGATTGAGCTACACGCCAGCCTTCAAGAAAGTGCTAAGTCTCGCTTAAAAAGCTTTGAAAACATTAATTTTCATACGGGGGATGGCTGTACAAACTGGAACGATGGGCAAGCGTACGATGTCATTATGTTAACGGGTTCCGTTACGGAAGTACCTCAAGCGTACAAAGAAAAACTCACTCTAGGTGGACGCTTATGCGTGGTTGCTGGTCGCTCACCCGCCATGACCGCTCAAGTCGTCACTCGTGTAAGTGAGCAAGAATGGGAAGTTGAAACGCTATTTGAAACCGATTTAATGCCGCTAATTTCATCGGCTCAAAATAAAAACCACTTCTCTTTTTAGTTCACTTTAAATGCACATAAAACTTAGCCTCAGTAAGGCCTTTGCCCGCTAGGATCGTGCGGATAAAAAGAAATTAAAAATAAAACAATAAAGCCTTGTATTAATTTGTAAACCCCCTATAATACGCAACATTGAAACGCACAACGGGTTTCGATCTTACATTATCGCGGGGTGGAGCAGCTTGGTAGCTCGTCGGGCTCATAACCCGAAGGTCATAGGTTCAAATCCTGTCCCCGCTACCAAATTTATGAACGGTTCAGATAAACAGTTATAATTAATAACTGCTTTCTGAGCCGTTTTTTTATGCCCGTCTTTTTTTAGCTTCCCTACATTTCAACTAGACTTTCATCTAATCTCGTTATATCAGTTCAAATGGTTTACACTGAATTATTTACAAGCTCAACGCTTATTCAAAATATACTTCCGCACCGCTCGATTATGCTCTTTCAAGTTATTTGAAAAATGGTGCTCCCCTTCTCCTTTGGCAACAAAGTATAGCGCTTTGGTTTTTTCTGGGTGCATCACCGCCATAATGGCTTCTTTACTGGGCAGAGCAATCGGTGTTGGGGGCAACCCATCTATTTTGTAGGTGTTGTAAACGGTTTTGGTTTGTAGGTCTTTTTTGCGAATGTTACCATCGTAACTCATACCAATACCATAAATAACGGTCGGATCAGTTTGTAAGCGCATACCTCGTCGCATTCGGTTAACAAATACGCCTGCAATTTTAGGTCGCTCAGCAGCAATGCCCGTCTCTTTTTCGACAATGGAGGCCAATATCAGTGCTTCGTAAGGAGTTTTGATTGGCAGACCTTCTTCACGCTGTTGCCAAGCACTCTCCAGTGCTCTCTTTAGCGCTTGGTGCGCTCTTAAGATAATCTGCTTATCACTATCGTCCGCTTGATAGTAATAAGTTTCGGGCAATAATTGCCCCTCAATATTGGCGTAAGGATATTTGCTATTAATCTTTTTGTCGATACCAAACAGCACTTGTAGTTCGACAATATTATCTACATCTAACGTCTTTTTAATTTTAGGTAGCGCTTGAATTGCTTGCAGCACTTGTTGCACCGCTTGTCCCGCAATGAGGGTAACAGGGTATTGAACGGTGTCGCCTTTAATCAGATGCTCAATCAGCTCGTCCACTGTCCAGTAGGGTTGCAAAATCATTTCACCCGCTTTGAGAAGCTGATGTTTCTCTTGATAACGCAAATACCATACAAACCATTTAGGCGAATTGAGAACGTTTTTTTGATACAACAAATTAGCGATGTGTTGTGCGGAACTGCCCGACTTAATATCAATTGTTACAGATTGATTTTGCTCGGAAATAGGAGACGTTAAAAACTGATTGAACTGCCATGCAAAAAAACTTCCCCCCCCTATCAATGCAAACAAACTGATAAATATGAGCGACTTTACTGTTTTCATGGAATCTCTTTAGGTATTTTTAAACGTAATCGATGGCAAACGTACAGCAAGCTGAGACTGCTTTTCATTCCACCACTGATGAATTGTTAAGGTTTGGGTGCTGGAATACACCGTTTTATGAAATTGTTTAATGGGCATAATACCTCGAATGGCGTTACTTAAAAAAAGCTCATCCGCTTGATGAAGTTCTTTGAGTGTAACATGACGTGCTTGCCACCTTAATCCCAGCTCATGAATATGCTTGCTTAATTGGTAACGCGTCGTGCCTTCTACTCCGCTTAAGTCTAGCAAGGGGGTAATTAAAACATTGCCTTTTAACAAAAATAAATTGGACTGCGTACCACTGATAACCTGACCCAATGCATTAAGCATAATGCCCTCTTGGTGGCCTTTTTTTTCGACCTCGGTACGAGCCAAGACACTGTCTAAACGGTTAAAGTGCTTAACTCCTGCCAATTGCATTTGAATGCTGGCGTGCGTTTGACAACATTCAATGTGCTGAGGCACAGGAGGGGGGGGGAAATTTAATTTGGGCGTTATCTCAACCCTGAAAGGTACGATACTAACTTGTATCAAAATCACAAGCTCGAAGGATTCAGGAATGGCATAACCGCGCCCAGATGTCCCACGAGAGACCATCACCTTTACCACCCGCGTCCTTGATGATTCACGTCCGTTATGAAGATTAAATTGTGTCACCGCTTGTGCAATTTGTTGCAAAAACTGTGATTCATCCAGTGTATTAAATCGCAGTCGTAAAGCAGATTTTTTTAACCGTCGCCAGTGTGCGGCCCAATTTAAAATCCACTCATCCGCCAATAAAATAGTGGTGAAAAAACCATCGCCATAATGCAACGCACGATCTTGCACAGCAACGGATTTGATGACGTGTCCATTTAAATAAGTAACAGAAGTGGATGAGCAATTGGAACGTGTCATGTAAGTGCGTTAATCAATCCTTTTGCCTTGTGTCCTGCCTCTTCCAACTCGCGTTCGGCAATAGAATCGGCCACAATCCCCCCCCCTGCTCTAAAGCGCACAATGGATTTTCCCTCTTTTTCAAACTGAATCATAGTTCGTATCAAAATGTTTAAATCAAGCGATCCATCACGATTGATATAGCCTAACGAACCAGTATAGGCATCACGAGGCATCTGTTCAAGCTCGGCAATAATCTCCATACAACGAATTTTAGGGCAACCTGTAATCGTTCCACCTGGAAAAACTGCATGAATAATATCCAAGGGGGACTGACCCGCTTGCAACTGGCCACGCACATTTGAAACAATATGATGCACGTGCTCATAAGTTTCAATCACCATCAATTCATTCACTTCAACCGAGCCATGCTGGCAGATACGTCCTAAATCATTACGCACCAAATCAATCAACATAATGTGTTCGGCACGCTCTTTGGGGTGTGAAATCAACTCTTTCATTAAAGCTTGATCATCTTGAAGGTTTGTACTGCGCTTGCGAGTGCCAGCAATGGGGCGGGCTTCGACCCAAGGGGCTTGATATTTCACCAATCGCTCTGGGGATGAGCTAATAATCTGCCATGGCGCACCATGAGCGTCTTTAAAGTGTGCAAGGGCGGCAAAAGGGGCGGGATTATTCTGGCGCAATGCATGGTAAACAGCCAAAGGTTCTACCCCAGACTCGAGCGACACTTGCCATTGACGAGATAAATTTACTTGAAAAATATCCCCCGATAAAATGTACTCTTTAATCGCTTGAATACTTTTCAGGTATTTTTCAGGTGGCTCCTCGCAAGATTCCGTTGCTTTAACGGGGGGGGGGAATTCAAAGGTATTTAGCGCGTTAATATCCTCAGCCATCTGATCCAACCGTTCGCCATACTCTGCTTCAGCCACAATAAATAACTCTTTCGTAGCGTGTTTAAGTATTACCGCTGCTGGAACGCGAGTAAGAATCGCCAGAGGAAATTCGGAATGTGGCAGGTCTAAAACAGGTTCGACCACTTGTGCGTAATCGTAACTAAAGTAGGCAAACCACCCGCCTGTAAAGGGTAACCTTTCTTCGTTATCACAAGTATCAATATGCAGTCGTTTAAAGTCCGCTTCGGCTTGCGTTAAAAAGGTCTGTTTATCCGATAACGCATTAAGCGAGATACGCTCTTGCGGGTAAGCAAATAGAATATCATACTCACCCAACGCTCCATGCGCGACGCTCTCTAAAAGAAAAGGGTAGCGCACGGGGTTAAGCGCATGAAGATGTGATAAATCAATCGTGGCTGAATTGGGAAGTGAAATAACTCGTGTAATCACGGGCAGATGAATGTTTTTTTGAGACATGTGAAATTAAACCGAACCGATAGGTAAGTATGCCGTAACCAACGCACGGCATACCAACTCAGCACAAACAGACAACTAAACCTTTCCTAAAACGAGGGTTGCATTGGTGCCACCAAACCCAAATGAGTTCGATAGCGCGAACTCAATTTTGGCATCACGCGCTTCATGAGCAACATAATCTAAATCACAGCCCTCTTGCGGGTTATCTAAATTGATGGTGGGCAATAATATCTGTTTTTTAATGGACAGCGCGGTAAATACCGCTTCCATCGCGCCCGCCGCACCTAATGAATGCCCCGTCATAGATTTGGTTGAACTCATCGCCAATTGATAAGCATGATTACCAAAAACCGACTTCACGGCACTGGTCTCACATAAATCACCTGCGGGGGTAGAAGTACCATGTGCGTTAATGTAATCAATTTGATTGAGATCAACTTTGGAATTATTCAGTGCAGTGCTCATACAACGCCCCGCACCTTCTCCACCCTTAGAGGGTAGAGTCATATGATACGCATCGCCACTCATACCAAACCCTAAGACTTCGGCATAAATTTCTGCACCACGCGCTTTGGCGTGTTCGTACTCTTCAAGCACCACTGCGCCGGCACCATCACTAAGCACAAAACCATCACGATCTTTATCCCATGGACGACTGGCCGCTTGCGGATCGTCATTGCGAGTAGAAAGTGCTCGTGCTGCGGCAAACCCAGCTAAACCCAGCTGTGTAGTGGCGTGTTCTGCACCGCCGGCAACCATCACATCCACATCACCGTATTCGATCATACGCGCAGCATCACCAATGCTGTGCGTACCCGTTGCACACGCGGTAGAAATGGCTAAATTTGGCCCTTTAAGTCCAAACATAATTGAGAGGTTGCCTGAAATCATATTCACAATCGAGCTGGGAACAAAAAAAGGAGAAACACGTCGAGGGCCCGACTTAAGATAGGTACGGTGTTGAGTTTCGATGGAACCAATCCCGCCAATGCCTGATCCAATCGACACACCAATGCGTGTCGCATTCTCTTCAGTTATTTCTAAGCCTGAGTCTCGAATGGCTTGTGCGCCCGCGGCGATGCCATAATGAATAAAAGGATCCATTTTTTTGGCTTCTTTAGGCAAAAT
>JAMOLY010000193.1 GCA_027068835.1 Thiomicrorhabdus sp.
TAAAAAATCTTATTAATTTTGACGTATTCTCGCTTTATACTCAGCGTTTTTCAAGTATTATCAAAATTTATTTTGTTATTTACTGCAAAATCTTAATATATAACCCGAATCCCCAGATAGAAATGCGAATTAGAGTGCAAGCAATTGATGTGCATAGTGAACTCAAAAAAAACAATATCACCTTATTGGTGATGCGTTCTTTTTTGAGTTTACTAGGCGCGTCAAGGGTTTGTGCTATAAACATACTTTCTATCTGGGGATTTGGGTGTAACAAGCGTTATACCATGTACATGCCGCCATTTACGTTTAATGTTTGCCCTGTAATGTAAGCTCCGCTCTCTCCCGCTAAAAACGAGACCGACTTAGCAATATCTTCAGGTGATCCTAAACGGCTCAATGGAATTTGCTGTGTTAATGCGGCGCGCTGCTCTTCAGGCAATCCACGCGTCATATCCGTATCAATAAACCCAGGGGCAATGGTATTGACGGTAATGTTTCGAGTACCCACTTCTCGCGCTAAGGATTTACTAAAACCAATAATACCCGCTTTCGCCGCTGCGTAATTGGTTTGACCCGCATTTCCCATCACGCCTACGACGGAAGCGATATTAATAATTCGCCCCCCTTTGGCTTTCATCATGCCACGTAAACAGGCTTTGCTCATGCGAAAAACGGAGCTTAAATTGGTTTGAATAATATCATCCCACTCATCGTCTTTCATGCGCATCAATAAATTATCACGTGTAATGCCTGCATTATTGACTAAAATGGTTGGCACACCAAAGGTTTTGGTGACGTCTGCTAACACAGAGGTAATCATCTCACCGTCGGTTACATTTAAACATCTTCCCGCGCCCTGCACACCCGCTTCTTTAAGATAAGCCGAGATATTATCAGCACCGCTTTCAGACGTTGCCGTTCCAATCACAATAGCACCTTGTGCGGCAAGCTCTAAAGCGATTGCCTTACCAATCCCGCGACTTGCACCCGTAACAAATGCAACCTTTCCTGTTAACATGACTTTCCTGCCTAAGTTTTAAATTCAATCCTGTAATGATACTAACTATTCTACAAACTTGCTAACGCTTTTTCTAATGTTGCGCTATCAAATACAGGCTGCACTTTCATTTTTCGATCAATACGACGATTTAAACCCATTAACACCTTACCTGGCCCCAGTTCATACAGGGATTCAACCCCTTGCTGTTTCATTGCATTAACGGTCTCAACCCATTGAACAGGACGATATAACTGCTGAACCAATAATACCTTAATCTCATCCGTGTCTTTTGCTTTGCTAAACTGCACATTATGCAAAACGGGCACAGCAGGCATGTTAAAGGCCATGCCCTCAAATTTTTTAACCAACTGCTCTGCCGCAGGTTTCATTAAAGAGCAATGCGATGGCACGCTTACGGGTAGAGGAACCACACGAGAAGCGCCCGCTTCAGTTGCCGCTGCAATGGCTTTTTCAACCGCCGCTTTATTCCCTGCAATCACCACCTGACCCGGTGAGTTAAAATTAACTGCCTCGACGACACCCTCAATCTGCTCACAGACCGATACAACCTGTGCATCTTCCAACCCAAGCACGGCCGCCATTGCGCCCTGTCCTTCTGGCACGGCAGACTGCATTAAACGCCCTCGCTCTGACACCAGCTCAATCCCTTGCGCCAATGTCATCACACCACTGGCAACCAGTGCTGTGTACTCACCCAAAGAGTGACCCGCCATAAACGCAGGCGCACACGCTTTTTGGGCAAGCAAGGTACGATACACGGCAATCCCTGCGGCCAACATAGCGGGTTGCGTAATATCCGTTTGATTCAGCTTTCCTTCTGGATCATTTTGAATCACATCCCACAAGCCATACCCTAAGACCGCAGAGGCTTCATTAAACACCTCTGAAACTTGAGGGTTAGAGATGGCAAGTTCTGACAACATTCCAACCGACTGAGAGCCTTGCCCAGGAAAAATAAATGCATACGACATAATTTTTTAATACCTACTTAAATACTTTTTCATAATACCAACAAGGGGGGGGGGAATATTTCCCCCCCCCCTACTCAAGGCTAAATTAATAACGAATTAGCGCCGAACCCCACGTAAATCCACCGCCAAAGGCTTCGAGCAACAGCATGTGACCTCGCTGAATTCGACCATCCCTAATGGCTTCATCTAACGCTAAGGGGACGGATGCACTGGAGGTATTGGCGTGCTTATGTACGGTAATCACCGCTTGCT
>JAMOLY010000194.1 GCA_027068835.1 Thiomicrorhabdus sp.
CTTTTAAAGCTACAAAATGCGCATGTCTTAGTTGCGGGCATCGGTGGCGTGGGTGGTTTTGTTGCAGAGGCCTTAGCAAGGGCGGGTGTAGGCGCTTTAACTTTGTTGGATCATGACGAAGTGAGTGCATCAAATAAAAACCGTCAGCTGGTTGCTTTAAATTCAACGCTTGGTTCAAAAAAAGTAGATGTCATGAAAGCACGTATTTTGGATATTAGTCCGAATTGCCAAGTAACGGTCTCTTATCAATTTATTCGTCCAGAGGATATGGATGAAATTTTATCCCCCCCCTATGATTTTGTTGTGGATGCGATTGACAGTTTAAACTGTAAAGTGGCGTTAGTTGTGACCGCACTAAAGAGAGGGGTTCCGATTGTTTCGAGTATGGGTGCGGGTCGCCGTACAGATCCTTCTAAAATTTTATTGGCGGATATTTCCAAAACACATGGCTGTGCACTTGCGCGTAATATGAGACAAAGGTTGAAAAAACAGGGGATTAAAAAAGGGCTTATTACTGTATTTTCAACCGAAGTGCCGAATGCGCCAGGTCCAATGGAAGCTATAGAGGGTGCACGGGGTAGAGTGGTTAATGGAACCGCCAGTTATATGCCTGGCATTTTTGGTTTAATGCTAGCGGGTAAAATCATCTCATTATTGGCCATTTCATAGATATTCCGTTAAAAATCCCCCCCTCTTAGTTGATCAGAGGGAAAAGCCCAGCTTGATTGATAGTTTTACTGGCATGCTTAATCTCATCATTAGACTCTAACCTGTTTATAACCCGCTTAATCGTTTGTTGATTTTGAGGGTAGGGAGCGCCTGCTTTTAAGCTTTTATCGTAGAGTATTTTTAATAACAGGTAATCTAATCCAGTTAAAAGTTCAACTTTACTGGCATCGTTTGCAATACTTGGATTCACCCAGTTTGAGTCATTGGGCAAGCCGAGTATTTGGGTGGTTTCTTCCACGATGCAGGCGATGAGCAATCCTCTACTAAATACATGGTCAACAGGCAGTACAATTTGTGCTTTTATGATGGCGTTATGTGTGTTTCGTTGAAAGCTTGCCATGCAGTGACTTTTTTGGGCAATATTTTTTACTTGATTTTCTGACACCGATTGAATCACTTTTTTATAGTCTATATCGGGTGTAAGGTGTATGGATAGATTGGCTTTGTCTTTATGATAAGATGAGGCTGTATAGGGTTGAATTGAATGCCCTGTAATGGTTTGAAGGTGGCTTAGATGGGCATCAAAAAGCCTTTCGACCAGTGGGTTGGTTTTCAAATTATGGTAAACAAATTCATAACGAATGGGGTTTTTCCATTTTAAGACCCGTTGATCGGTTGACCGATATTCATTTTTGAGCGCAATCTCATTAAAAGCACTTTGTATGTATTGTTTATTTTGCCACTGCTTAAGCTTGTCTACTGACATGGAAAAGCTTGATGTTGAAAGTAGAATTAAGCAACTTAATAGTGCTATTTTGTTTGTTATTATGGAGAATATCATTTTTAGAATGATCCTAAGGAGAGGGGGAATTTATTTCCTTTAT
>JAMOLY010000195.1 GCA_027068835.1 Thiomicrorhabdus sp.
TGAAAATGATTTTGCAAGTGCGTTTGGGTGACACCATTGCACAACGTGATATTTTGGCACGATTGACTTCCATGCAATACACCCGAAATGATGTGGAACTATGGCGCGGAAACTTTAGAGTACGCGGGGAAGTCATTGATATTTTTCCTGCCGAGGCGGAAGAGTATGCGTTACGGATTGAACTGTTTGATGACGAAGTGGAGAGTATTGCTTGGTTTGATCCGCTAACGGGCGAGGTACTAAGCCGACCCACGCGTGCCACCGTGTATCCAAAATCGCACTATGTTACGCCCAGAGAGCGTGTGATGGAGATGGTTGAAAAGGTTAAGGTGGAGCTAAAAGAGCGTTTAGAGCAACTGCGATCCATGAGTAAGTTGGTGGAAGCGCAACGATTGGAAGAGCGTACGCGCTTGGACATTGAGATGATGGTCGAGCTGGGCTACTGTCAGGGCATTGAAAATTATTCGCGTTATTTATCGGGTCGAGAAGCGGGTCAAGCACCGCCAACCTTAATGGATTATTTTCCTAAAAATTCACTACTGGTCATTGATGAAAGCCACGTCACCATTCCACAAATTGGCGGCATGTACAAAGGAGACCGCTCACGAAAAGAGAACTTAGTGAACTATGGTTTTAGACTGCTCTCTGCCTTAGACAATCGACCGATGATGTTTGAAGAGTTTGAAAAAGCGATGCCGCAAAGTATCTTTGTGTCAGCCACGCCAGGTAAGTATGAAGCGGAGCACTGTTCAGAGATGGTCGAGCAAGTGGTGCGCCCAACGGGGTTGCTAGACCCTATTATTGAAGTGCGCCCTGCGCTTACTCAAGTGGACGATTTATTAGGCGAAATCAGATGGCGTGCCGAAAAAGAGCAACGTATTTTAGTCACCACACTCACCAAACGGATGGCGGAAAATTTAACCGACTATTTTGAAGATCATCAAGTGCGAGTACGTTATTTGCATTCCGACATTGATACGGTTGAGCGGATCGAGATTATTCGAGATTTACGCTTAGGTAAATTTGATGTTTTGATTGGTATTAACTTGTTGCGAGAAGGATTGGACATTCCCGAAGTGGCATTGGTCGCCATTTTAGATGCGGATAAAGAGGGGTTTTTACGGTCAGAGCGGGCGCTGATTCAAACAATTGGTCGCGCTGCCAGAAATGTGGAAGGTAAAGCCATTCTGTATGCGGATAAAATCACCCGTTCAATGAAGGTCGCCATTGATGAAACTGAGCGTCGTCGTATTAAGCAAATTGAACACAATAAAGAAAAAGGCATTACGCCACAAGGGCTGAATAAAAAAGTGACCGATATTCTAGAGGATTCACCCTATTCGACCAAACCGACAAGGGGTAAAAATCGTAAAGTAGCGGAGCGAGAAGCCGAATATGCGGTTGAAAATAAGGCGCTTACCCCCGTAGAAATGCTCTCCAAATTAAAGCAATTGGAAAAAGAGATGTACAAAGCAGCAAAAGCTTTAGATTTTGAACAGGCGGCACAGCTTAGGGATGAGGTAAAACATCTGAAAAGTAGGATGGTGGGGATT
>JAMOLY010000196.1 GCA_027068835.1 Thiomicrorhabdus sp.
TTGGCGACCTCAACTGGGTTGCCAGCATCTCGAATATTGACAAATTGAACGCCTTTCACCACGCGACCATTGTCAACATCTAGACAGGGAATGATTCGTTTTGCTAAGCTCATTTGTGAGTTCTCTTATTTAGGCGAGAGGGTATCGGAGAGGGCTTGCCCCTCTTTAAAATTCAGAGTGCCTTCGTAAATGGCGCGTCCCGTAATGGCACCTGTTACTCCATCGGCCTCGATGGCGGACAGTGCGGTGATGTCTTCTAAGTTTGTGATGCCGCCTGATGCAATAATGGGGATGGAAAGGGCTTTTGCAAGGGCTTGAGTCGCTTCAATGTTTACGCCCTTCATCATGCCGTCACGACCAATGTCGGTATAAATAATGGCTTCTACACCATCATTCTCAAATTGTTTACCCAGCTCAGTGACTTCATGCTCGGTTACCTCTGCCCAGCCATTAATGGCAACCATGCCTTCTTTGGCATCGAGTCCAACCATGATGTGTCCTGGAAAGGCTTTGCAGGCTTCGGCAACAAATTCGGGGGTGTGTACCGCTTGGGTGCCAATGATGCAGTAGCTAACGCCTGCATTAAGGTAAGCTTCAATGGTTTTTAAGTCACGAATGCCGCCACCGATTTGAATGGGCAGTTCAGGGTAGGCCTCTCGTACTTGGTAGACCGCTTTGCTGTTGACGGGTTTGCCTTCAAAGGCACCGTTTAAGTCGACCATGTGCAGACGGCGTGCGCCTTGGGTGACCCATTTTTCAGCCATAGCAACAATGTCGCCTGAAAAAACGGTGGCGCCTTCCATTATGCCTTGTCGTAAGCGAACGCATTCACCGTCTTTTAAATCAATTGCTGGAATTAATAGCATATCTGTTGCCTTTTATTAATTTAGAGTTTATATAAGTAGAGAGTTAGCTATTCCATTGTAGGAAGTTTTGAAAGAGTTGCAGGCCATGGTTTGCACTTTTTTCTGGATGCGCTTGAATCGCAAATAGGTTCTTATGGCTTAAAACCGTCGGAAAAGTGATTCCGTGTGTGGTGGTTCCTGCAATGATGCTCTGTTCTTTGGGTTGTACATAATAACTGTGTACAAAGTAAAAGCGACTGTTTTGAGGGATGTTATGCCACAAAGGGTGTTCTTGTGTTTGTTGAATTTGGTTCCAACCCATATGAGGCACTTTGAGCGTTGGGTGGGCATTGAGTTCAAACTGTTTTACATCCCCCTTAATAACATCTAAACAGGCTACGCCCTCATTTTCGGTGCTGTGGCTCATCAGGACTTGCAGTCCCATACAAATGCCTAAAAAAGGCTTTTCTTGAGCGGCTTTTTGAATGGGGTGAATCATGCCTGTTTCAAACAGAGCATTCATACAGGCTTTTGCGGCGCCTTGCCCAGGAAAGATGATGGCATCTGCAGATTCAATTTCTTCGGGATTATGGGTAACAATAATGCGTGTATTGGCTGGGGCAACGTGCTCTGCCGCTTTGGCAACCGAGCGCAGATTGCCCATGCCGTAATCAATGACAGCGACCAGTTTTTGATCCATTTTTAAAGACTTCCTTTGGTGGATGGCATTTTACCCTGCATGCGTTCATCAGGCGTCAGTGCCATACGAAGTGCGCGGCCAAAGGCTTTAAAGATTGTTTCGGCTTGATGATGAGAGTTGTGCCCTCTTAAGCAGTCAATATGTACCGTGGCATTGGCGTGGTTGACAAAGCCTTGAAAGAATTCAAATACAAGTTCTGTTTCAAAGTTACCAATTTTTTCTCGAGTAAAGTCAGCATTAAACACTAATCCTGGGCGACCAGAAAGGTCGATTACCACACGAGATAGGGCTTCATCTAATGGAACATATGCGTGTCCATAGCGTGTAATGCCTTTTTTGTCACCAACGGCTTGAGCGATGGCTTGGCCAAACGTAATGCCAACGTCTTCAACGGTATGGTGATCATCAATGTGGGTATCACCTTCGGCATTGATATTTAGGTCAATCATTCCGTGTCGTGCAATTTGATCCAGCATGTGTTCAAAAAAAGGAACGCCTGTATCGAGTTTTGCATCGCCTTGTCCATCAAGGTTGAGAGTGATATGGATTTTGGTTTCAAGCGTATTTCGCTCAATTGTGGCTGTTCGCATGGGGTTGTCCTATGTTTAATTGTGGCAATATGATAACTGAAAAAGTTTTTTTTTAATAGGATGTTAAGGATAGGCCGGTACGTAGAACTCTTTTTTACAGGATGCTAAGTTTATAAAATTAAAAGGTAAAATCGCAAGAGAGGACGAGGGTTAATGCGTGTGAATAATTAAGGCATAAGTAACATGAAAAGGCCATAAATTTTTTTTGGTAGGCAGAATGACTAATTATCTGGGATAATTCGAGAGATTATTTTATGAGAGTCTTTGTTTATTTACTCTGAATGAATCCTTAAGGAAGCTTGACAGCGTTAATGTTTGTTCTTGATGTCGATTAAGTTTTTTGGGGGTTGGAACTAGAAAAGCGTAGAGCCAGCAATGTATAATCCTGCATTGAAGGGGTCTGTTGTCTGATTTGGTTCAGTTTTGAAAAAAAATAGGCAAAGATGAAATGTTAAGACTAAGAGGGGAATCCAACTGATGGATACGACAGCAAAGCCACAATATGATGATGGCGTAGTTAAGTATTTAACAGTGGGTGCGGTAGTTTTTTTGGTGTTAGGTACTTTTTTCGGTACTTTTGCAGCATCTCAACTAGCATGGCCTGCGTTAAATTTTGATATTGCGGAAATTACTTTTGCTCGATTGCGTGTTATTCATACGAATACCGTTATCTTTGCATTTGGTGGTATGACGCTAATGGCAACAGCTTTTTATACGGTACAACGTACGAATGGCGTTAAGTTGTGGAGTAATGGTTTAGCTTGGTGGACGGCAATTTTGTTCACGATAGGGTTATTGGCAACCGTGACAACGATTGGTTTAGGGATGACAACGGGTAAAGAGTACCATGAGCAGGAATGGCCCATTGCCATTGCGATTGCATTGGTATGGACGTTGTATACGTTTAATTTTATCCTAACCATTGCTTCTCGTAATAAAGAAACGCATTCACATGTTTATGTGTCGAACTGGTTCTTTTTGGGAATGATGATTGCGATTACCTATTTGTATGTTATTAATGGACTGGCCATTCCCGTTTCATTGTTTCAATCTTATACACTATTTGGTGGTGTTCAAGGTGCGATGATTCAATGGTGGTGGGGACATAATGCAGTTGGTTTCTTCTTGACAGCGGGTTTCCTTGCGATTATGTACTATTTTGTACCTAAGCAAGCGCAACGCCCTATCTACTCTTATCGTTTGTCTGTCATTCACTTTTGGGCCTTAATGTTTGGTTATGTTTGGTTAGGTGCGCATCATCTACAATATACCGCGTTACCTGATTGGACGGGTTCTCTTGGTGCAGTAATCTCCCTTGCGATGATCATTCCTTCTTGGGGTGGAGCCTTAAACGGAATGCTAACACTTTCTGGTGCTTGGGATCGATTGCGTACGGATTATATTTTACGTTTCTTAATTATGTCTTTGGCGTTTTACGCAATGTCTACTTTCGAAGGGCCTGTTATGGCGGCGAAAAGTGTAAACGCATTATCTCATTACACTGACTGGACAATTGGTCATGTACACTCTGGTGCATTAGGCTGGGTTGCGATGGTGTCAATTGGTGCGATTTACCATATGGTGATGAAGCTCTGGAAAACAGAAATGTACTCGATGCAGTTAATTAATATCCATTTTTGGTTAGCAACGATTGGTACAGTATTCTATATTGTTGCCATGTGGGTATCAGGGATCATGCAGGGTCTAATGTGGCGTGCTTATGATGAGTACGGAACACTTGCTTATACGTTTGCTGAGTCGGTTGCTGCAATGCATCCTTACTACGTAATGCGTGCTTTCGGTGGATTTATCTTCTTCTTGGGTGCGGTAGTCATGTTGTATAACATTGTGATGACCATCCGAACAGCTGGAGCTAGATCGGCTAATAAAGTTGAGTCACTTGCTTAAAAAGTGATCTATAGATTAAGTGGTGATTGTTGCCACTTAAATTGAAAATTATGAGTTGAGGAGCACAAACTCATGGCAAAGCGTCAAAAATCAACGAATATACAGGATATGTTTGAACGCAACATATTCGCTTTATTAACGGCAACAGCGTTAGCATTTTCTATCGCTGGGATTGTAGAAATTGTGCCGTTATTTCACCTTAAGTCAACAACGGACTACACGGAAAAAACGGATCAATATGGTAACGTGAAGAATGAACGTTTTCCTGAGCTGGTTTGGGAGCGTACCTTTACGGAGGATGCTAACGGTAAGCTAGTGTCTGAAAAAGCATTGTACAAAGAAGACACAAACGGAAACTGGGTGTTAGCCGACTGGGAAGCGGGTGATGGGGTTCGTCCTTATACGCCTTTAGAGTTGGCAGGACGTGATTTATACATTCGTGAAGGGTGTTATATTTGCCACTCACAAATGATTCGCCCGTTCCGTGATGAGCGAGAGCGTTATGGTCATTATTCATTGGCAACGGAATCAATGTATGATTTTCCAATGCAGTGGGGGTCAAAACGAACAGGGCCTGATCTAGCACGTTTAGGCGGTAAGTATTCTGATGAGTGGCATGTGATGCATATGTTACGCCCACAGGATGTCGTTCCTGAGTCTGTTATGCCCGCATATCCATGGTTAGCAGAGAACTTGGTCTCTAAGAGTTTCTTTGGTACAGAGCGTGATATGTCGAAGCGTTTATCTGTCATGCGTACTTTAGGCGTTCCTTACACGGATGAAGAGATTGCTAATGCAAATAAAGCGATTGCAGGTTTTACTGAAATGGATGCGATGGTTGCTTACTTACAAGTATTAGGAACGATGGTCAAGCTGGATGACAGCAAAGTCTATCGTCAATAATTATGAGTACGCTAGAGCAATATTTAAGCACTGATTGGGCATCGATGACGACCCATGACTGGGCGGGACTGATCGTAACTGTATTGGTGTTCTTTGGTATGTTGATTACCTTTGCTTTGGCATTAAGACCAAGCAAGCGTAAAGAGCTAGAAGAACAAAAATATAAAATTTTGAATGATGATTAATCGTTCTGAGGAGATATAACTATGTCAAATAAGAACCCATTCCCAGATGAAGGGAACACCGGTCACATCTGGGATGAAGATCTGCGTGAGTTGGATAACCCGCCGCCGTTGTGGTGGATGTTATCGTTTTACGCTGGTTTTATTATGATTATTTTTTATACGCTGTACTACCCAACCATTCCGTTAACGAATGCAACGGGTGAGTTTACGAAAGGAATGACGGACTGGACTCAGGTTAATGAGTACCAGGATGACTTTAAGGTTCTTAGAGATTGGCGCGTTGCAAAATTTGCAGATAAAGAAGAGAAGCTTGCAGCATTGTCAGTTTCGGATATTTTGAAAGATGAAGATCTAACTTCTTATGCTGTTGCAACGTCAAAGGCATTATACGGTGACTACTGTGCGGCGTGTCATGCGGCAGGTGGCGCTGGGAATACTGGTTTTCCTGTGTTAGCGGATGATGACTGGCTATGGGGCGGTAGTATCGCTCAAATAGAAGCATCAATTGAGAATGGTCGTGTTGGTAATATGCCTGCAAAAGGCATGATGGGAACTTTAACGGATCAAGAAGTTAGTGATGTTACGGACTATGTGATTGCTCTGTCAGAGGGCAAAGGCGATGATGTTACTTATTCGGCTGGAAAAACCGTTTACACTAAAGGTATGTGTATGGCTTGTCATGGTCCAGCAGGAACGCCAATGGCACCTACGGGAGCGGCAAACTTAGCAGATGGTATTTGGCGCTTTGGCTCTGATCGTGATGTCGTTCTTTCTGTGATTACAAATGGTGTAAACGTTAAGAAAAATGGCGTTCATATTGATGGAACTCGCCAAGCTGTTATGCCGTCATTTAAAGAACGTTTGCCTAATGCGGATGTTAACGTTAAACGCTTAGCTGTTTATGTGCACTCTTTGGGTGGTGGTCAATAGTTAAGTGGTGACTTACAAGAAAAAATTGTTTTTTCTTGTAAGCTAAACTGGCGCCTTAGCCGTAAATAATAAGGAGTTTGTAATGAACGATTTGAATAATGATTGGGTTTTATGGGTTTCAATTGCATCGATTGTCTTGACGATTGTTGTAGTATGGGTCTCAGCAAAAAGAATCTTTCGAGCTATGGATGGATTAGAGGAAGATAAGTAAGCTATTTATTTTATTACCTCTGTGTCTATAAACAAAAATAGGTCTAACATTTATTGTTAGGCCTATTTTTGTTTATGGATATTTAAAATAGATTTTTTATGCATACCCTAGTAATATTAGAAGTGTCTAATATTACCCCCCCCCTACTAGGAGAATTTACGGTTATGTCAAGTACAAAAGATAGCCCTTTACATGATTTTGGCCCAACTGGTTCTGTTTTAGAACATATGGATACACATAATAAAAACTTAGAAAATATTGGTGTTGAAATTCTTCCGATTCATACGGGCGGAACGGTTCATGCCAAGCGTATTTCAGGGTTTTTTCGTTCGCTTAAATGGGCTTTAGCATCTGTTTGGTTGATCTTTTTTATTGGCCCTTACCTACGTTGGGATGGTCGTCAGTCTATTTTATTTGATTTAGAGAATCGCCAGTTTCATATTTTTAATTTAACGATTTTGCCTCAAGATATTTGGATGTTGACCTTGGTGCTACTATTTTGTTCGATGTTATTAGCGGCGTCTACAACAGTTGGTGGGCGCTTATGGTGTGGTTATGCTTGTTTTCAAACGGTTTGGACGGATGTTTTTACGTGGGTAGAAGAAAAAATTGAAGGTCAACCAAACAAGCGAATTAAATTAGAAAAAGCACCGATGAATTTTAGTAAATTTATGCTTAAACTCAAAAAGCATTCGGTCTGGCTACTACTGGGCTTCTTAACGGGATTTACATTTGTTGCTTATTTTTTGGATGCGATTGATCTTTGGGGACGATTGTTTCAGTTTGAATGGAGCTTAATGGAGACGGGTATTATTTTGGGCCTTGGTTTTGCCACCTACTTTTTTGCAGGAATTTTAAGGGAGCAAACGTGTATTGGGTTTTGTCCTTATGCGCGTATTCAAGGGGCGATGATTGATACACAAACTGAACTGCCAACGTATGATGTTGAACGAGGAGAGCCACGTGGGCGGTTGAAACGAGTCAAAGAAGGTGAGAAGCCACCAACATTGGGTGATTGTATTGATTGTAACTTATGTGTTGCGGTCTGTCCGACAGGAGTTGATATTCGTTATGGTCAGCAATTTGGCTGTATTACATGTGGTCTTTGTATTGATGCATGTGATTCAGTTATGGAAAAACTTAAAAAGCCAAAAGGCTTAATTCGTTATGCCTCGTTGGCCGAGTTTGGTGGTGAAAAATTGCCAGCTCTATGGAAACGTCCGCGTGTTATTGTCTATGCAGGCATTATGTTTACTGCATTAGCTGTTTTGGTTTGGGGTGCTTTTAATATGGCTGCAATTGATGTTAAAGCGTTGCATGATCGCTCGCCTCTTTATGTTCAAATGAGTGATGGGACAATACAAAATAAATGGACGGTTAAGGTGGTTAACAAAGGTAATGATCCAATGAAGGCTGAGATTA